>JAFAQO010000145.1 GCA_019246375.1 Mycobacterium sp.
GATCGACGTCCACGCCGTGCAGACGAGACAGCACCTCGCGCGGTGCCGCCAGAAGTACTGTGCCCCAAAAGCTGCGGACGATTTCAATGCACCGAAAGCTCATCGGCGCTGACGTTACAGCTTGCGCAGTCGCAGCCGGTTGATGGAGTGGTCGGCGTCCTTGCGCAGCACCAGCGTGGCCCGCGGCCGGGTGGGCAGAATGTTCTCGACCAGGTTCGGCCGGTTGATTGAGCGCCAGATCTCCCGAGCGGCCGCGACGGCCTGGTGGTCGTTCAGCCGTGCGTAGTGGTGGAAGTGCGACGCCGGATTGGCGAAAGCGGTCGTGCGCATGGTGAGGAACCGCGACACATACCACTGCTCGATGTCCTCGATCCGGGCATCGACGTATAGCGAGAAGTCGAACAGGTCAGAGACCATCAGGGTGGGCCCGGTCTGCAGGACGTTGAGCCCTTCGAGGATCAGGATGTCGGGGTGGCGCACCACCTGCTTGGCTCCCGGAACGATGTCGTAGAGCAGGTGCGAGTACACCGGCGCGCACGCATAGTCCGACCCGGATTTCACGGACGTGACGAAGCGCATCAGCGCCCGGCGATCGTAGCTTTCGGGAAAACCCTTGCGATGCATCAGGTTTCGTCGGGTCAGCTCGCTATTGGGGTAGAGAAACCCGTCGGTGGTCACCAAGTCCACCTGCGGGTGATGCTCCCAACGGGCCAGCAGCGCCTGCAGCACACGGGCGGTGGTTGATTTGCCGACCGCGACGCTGCCGGCCACACCGATGATGAACGGGACCGGCCGGTCTGGGTTCTGCTGCGGCTCGCCGAGGAATTCCGCGGTCGCGGCGAATAGCCGCTGCCGGGCGGCGACCTGAAGATGCAGCAGCCGGGCGAGCGGCAGGTAGACCTCTTCGACTTCGAGCATGTCGATCTGCTCGCCCAGACCCCGCAGACCGGTCAGTTCCTCTTCGGTGAGGGCCAGCGGCGTCGACATGCGCAGCGCGCGCCACCGACTCCGGTCGAACTCCACGTAGGGACTCGGCTCGCTCAGCCGCGGCATGGTGTCAGTCTTGCAGAGCAACCGCACCCGCAGCGGCTGGGGCAACCTCGGTAGCGTTACCGCGCGTGGAGCCCGACGAACTTATCCGCGAGTATTTGCTGCTCGGTTTGCGCTTCGATCGGATCGAGCCCGGCTACGTCGACTCGTTCATCGGCGATCCCGCGCTGCATCGGGTAGTGCACGACGAACCTGCGCCCAACCCCGCCGACTTGGCCTGCCGGGCCGAGCAGCTGCTCGCTGAGCTACCGGATGTGCCACGCCACAACGAATTCGGCCAGATGCGAGCCGACTACATCGCCGCTCACCTGCGCGCCCTCGCCTGCGCCGGACACAAGTTCGCCGGACAACGGGTGGCATTCGTCGATGAGGTGCACGAGTACTTCGACGTCCGCATCAACAAGGGCGAAGCTGAAACGTACCGGCATGCGCACGCTCGGCTCCACGAGGTGCTCGGCGGAGCAGGCGCGCTGGCCGACCGGATGGCTTCCTACCGCGCGGCCGAAGAGATTCCGCCCGAGCGGCTGGAGGAGTGCATCGAGGCGTTCTCCAGCGCACTGCGCGACCGGGTGCGCGCCGAGTATCCGCTACCTGACAGCGAAATCATCGAGTACGAAGTCGTCACCGACAAGCCGTGGTCGGGGTTCAACTATTACCTGGGCGACTACCGCTCCAGGGTGGCCGTCAACGCCGACGTCAAACAGCAGATGTCGCATCTGCCCCGATTGGTCGCTCACGAGTCTTATCCGGGGCATCACACCGAGCACTGCCGCAAAGAGGCCGGTCTGGTCCGCCGACAAGGACAGGCCGAACAGACAATCTTCCTGGTCAACACACCGCAGTGCTTGATGGCTGAGGGTCTGGCCGACTTGGCGCTGTATGCCGCGGTCGGCCCGGGCTGGGGCCGCTGGGCCGCCGAGATTTACGCCGACTTGGGGCTGCGCTTCGACGGTGAGCGCGCCGAGGCGGTGGCCGAGGCTGCGGCGGCTCTGGCTGGAGTACGCCAGGACGCGGCGCTGATGCTGCACGACGAACATTGTGACGTCGACGAGGTGACCGGTTACCTGCGGCGCTGGTTATTGATCGGCGACGACCGCGCCGGGCAGATGCTGCGGTTTTTGTCCTCGCCATTGTGGCGCGCCTACACCAGCACTTATGTCGAGGGATACCGCTTGCTGCGGGCATGGCTGGACGAGCGCCCAGCCGGTGTCAGCGTCGCCGCGCGGTTCGGCCGGCTGCTGGATGAACCGCTGATCCCGTCGGCGTTGCGGGCGGGCTAGTCTCGCTTGCATGGCAGCAGACTCGACCGCGACCACCACCCCGGCTGCAGCGCCTGGTGCCGAGTACGCCGATACCGCCAGCGCCGCCTACCGCGCCGCCTTGGAGGTTATCGAGTCCGTAGAACCACGCATCGCCGCCGCGACACGTAAAGAGCTTGCCGATCAACGCGATTCGCTCAAGCTAATCGCCAGCGAGAACTACGCCTCGCCCGCGGTGCTGCTCACTATGGGCAGTTGGCTGTCGGACAAGTACGCCGAGGGCACCATAGGGCACCGCTTCTACGCCGGCTGTCAGAACGTCGACACCGTCGAGAGCGTGGCCGCGGAACACGCCCGCGAGGTGTTCGACGCACCGTACGCCTATGTACAGCCGCACTCGGGTATCGACGCCAATCTCGTTGCCTACTGGGCCATCCTGGCCACCCGCGTCGAAGCGCCGAGCCTGGCCGACGCGGGCGCCAGGCATGTCAACGACCTCTCCGAGGCGGACTGGCACAAACTGCGGATCAAACTTGGCAACCAGCGGCTGCTGGGCATGTCGCTGGACGCCGGAGGCCACCTTACCCACGGCTTCCGACCCAACATCTCCGGCAAGATGTTCCACCAGCGCAGCTACGGCACCAACCCGGACACGGGACTGCTGGACTACGACGCGGTCGCCGCAGCAGCGCGCGAATTCAAGCCGTTGATCCTGGTCGCCGGGTACTCGGCCTACCCGCGGCGGATCGACTTCGCCAAGATGCGCGAGATCGCCGACGAGGTAGGTGCCACCCTCATGGTGGACATGGCGCACTTCGCCGGGCTGGTGGCCGGCAAGGTACTCACGGGTGCCGAGGACCCAGTGCCGCACGCGCACGTC
>JAFAQO010000155.1 GCA_019246375.1 Mycobacterium sp.
AGGTGCGCAAGATCGTGCACACGTCCTCAGGCGGCTCGATCTACGGGACGCCGCCGACATATCCGGCAAGTGAGATAGTGCCCATCGATCCGGCGTCGCCGTACGCTGCCGGCAAGGTAGCCGGCGAGATCTACCTCAACACATTTCGGCACCTGTATGGCCTGGAGTGTTCGCACATCGCGCCGGCCAATGTCTATGGGCCGCGCCAGGATCCGCACGGTGAGGCCGGGGTGGTGGCGATTTTCGCGCAGGCGCTGCTTTCCGGGAAGCCCACCAAGGTGTTCGGCGACGGCTCTCACACGCGCGATTACGTGTACGTCGACGACGTGGTGGACGCGTTCGTCCGCGCAGCCGGGCCGCACGGTGGTGGGCAGCGGTTCAATATCGGCACCGGTGTGGAAACCTCTGACCGCCAACTGCATTCCACGGTGGCGGCCGCTGTCGGATCACCCGACGACCCGCAATTTCATCCGCCGCGACTCGGTGACCTGAAGCGCTCGTGCCTTGATATCCGGCTGGCGGAACGGGTTTTGGGATGGCATCCACAGGTTCAGTTGGCTGAGGGGGTGCGCCGCACGGTGGAGTACTTCCGGCACACCCACACCGCGTAGCACTAGTCACATCAAATCGACGGCAGAGTGCGGCCTACTCGCCCTTGTCGGGCGTTTGTGCACCTTCAAGCGCCACAGCGCGGGCCAGCCGGGCATAGCGCAACTCCAGTTCCTTGAACCGCATGTAGGCGCTCAGTGTCGTGAAGACGAAAGCGATGATCAACCCGTACAGCATCAGGTCGGCACCGCGGGCCACCCCGAGCCAGTGCGCCACCACGGTGGTGTCGTTGGGCCTCAGGATCGCATACCCGGCGGCGAACACGAACAGTACGTACCCGACCTTGACCCAGGCCCGCGACTGGGCGCTTTTCCGGGAGCGCAGTAGATAAAGCAGCAGCGCGATGACCGAGAAGATCAGCAGCACCTGGATCCAGTTCATCGTTGCCTCCTCCCTCGCAGGAATGCGTCGAAGATGATGTTGATGCCGTTGAGCAGCGGCTGTCCTTTGGACTTCGAGTATTCGGTGTAGAGCACCTCGACCGGCTCCTCGGCGACGCGCCAATGGTGTTCGTCGATCAGCATGACGAACTCGCTTGCGTGGCTCATACCACTCATCGTGATGTCCAGCCCGTCGGCAACCCTCTTGTTGAACACCCGCAGGCCGTTGTTGGTGTCGGTCAAGCCCAGCCGGCGACCACGCGGGCTCACCCAGGCGGCGGTTTGCAGCACGACGCGCTTCAGCAGCGGCGGCCTGGAGAGGCCCGGCCGGCCGAAGCGGGTTCCGATGACAACGTCGACGTCGCCGTCGCTGAGCCGATCGATCATCGCGACTACGTCCTTCACCCGATGCTGACCGTCGCCGTCGAACGTGACGAAGACGTCGGCACCGGGCTGACGACGGGCGTACTCGACGCCGGTTTGGATGGCAGCACCCTGTCCCAAGTTGACCGGATGGCGCACCAGATGAGCTCCGGCCTGCAGCGCGATCTCACCGGTGCCGTCGGTGCTGCCGTCGTCCACGCAGACGACGTGATCGAACACGGAGCGCACGTCCGCGATGACCTCGCCGATGATCCCGGCTTCGTTGAAGGCCGGAATGATGATCCACACGTCGGAATATTGCATTTCGACCCCACAAAATACATGGAGATGAACCACACCGCGATCAGCCGCGTGGACGCGCGAGCGCGGCCAGATGAACGGCGATTCCGACAAGGGGGCCGCACAACAGACCGATCACCGTGCGCGTCTCCAGTGATACGGGCAACAGCAGCAACAACGTCGACGCCACCGTCGCGCCGACCCAGCCCAGCGCATAGGCCCGATGCAGCGCGGCGGCGACGGCGGCCGCCCCCGTGAGCGTCAGCAAGGCAATCGCCACCGCTGCTGCGGTCAGCCACGCCAGCAGTGCGCTGGTGGCGTGGTAGTCGGGCCCGAAGCCAATCCGCAGCAGCCACGGGCCGACCAGGCCCGCGGCCACCACGCCGACCACGCCGATCCCGCCGACGACCATCGCCGGCGCAATCAGCGCCCGCAGCCGGTCGGTGCGCTCGTCGACGAAGTGCGCGATCAGATTGCCCTGCATCGCGGTCAGCGGCACCAGCAGCGGCGCACGGGTCAAGGTCACCGCGAGGATGACCACGCCACCTTCTGCACCGAGTTGAGCCGAGGTGGCCTTCAGTAACACCGGAAAGCCCATCACCAGGATTGCGCTGGCACCCGCCGCGGTGATCGAATGCGCCGCACCGCGCAAGAACGTCGCGGTGCCCCCCGGCGTCAGCATCCGGCCCGCGGTGCGTGTTATCGGCGAGGCGATCATCATGATCAGCCACGCCACTGCACCTGCGACGGTGGCCCACAGATACCCGACCAGGCCCCAGCCGATCACGAATGTGACCA
>JAFAQO010000156.1 GCA_019246375.1 Mycobacterium sp.
CATGCTCGTCGGTGTCGGACCCCTCGGCGATGGAGGTTCGGGCTTCTGCCAGCAGCCGCTCGGCGCGCAGGTAATGCCAACTACGTGTTGCCATGGCCAAACGCTACCAAGGCGCGGTGTTGTTCACCATCGTCGTTTGGGCCGAAGGATGCCCTCGCGTCGTCACCCCCCGCCAACAAACCTGACGCCGACGAGGGGACGTTCATCTCCTATTCGTCGTAGTCGTCGACGTCCTTACCGGTGAACACCTCTTTCGCCCTAGTGAAGGCGTGAGTGGCAATGTCGGTCGCGTTCTGGACGATGCCCCCGGTGCCACCAGCAATGTCGCCCCTGATGATGTCGCTGGCGTTTTCGACCATGTCGGAGGCTTTCTCGACGGCGTTGGTCGCGATGTCCCTGGCCGCGTTGAGAGCATCTTTGGGGTCAAAAGCCATCGGAGTGTCCTGTTCGTTGAGGGGCCCGTCGCATCGACTTTAGACCGCGGCGAAACGGGCGGCCGCGGCGGCACGTACGTGATCGCGGTGTAAGGCAGGGCGCGTTAATTGCCGATGTCTGAGTCAGTGAGGCCAGTGTCGGAGGGGAACTGTCCGCCGCTCTGAATTGGTAACCCACCGCCGGTGAGGTTTCCGACCACCCATCCCTGGCCTTGCGTGCAGGTCATCGGAAGCCCGTCGGGAGACTGCGCGGCCGACCCCCGCAGATTCGCGTAATTAGCGCACGGTTCACCGGGCTGATGTACCCCATACAAGGGGTAGGACAACACCCAATAGCCGGACTGTGCGTGCGGATTTTGGTGCGTGATGAAATGGCACGCTTCGGCCGTACCGTCCGGGCCTCGGCCGAAAGTGAACCGCTCGTAGTTGTCACACGGAGCGCCCAGTGAAGCGTCGTAGTTCATCCCCGGTACGTCGCCGTCGTAGTGTCCGTTATCGGCGACGGCTGCTGGCGCCGTCCCGATAGCCATTCCCGTAATCGCAGCGCCGACGAACAATTCGCGAATCATGGTCTCACCCTCGGTTATGTTGTCGGGCCACCGTGCTGCTGGCGGCCTGCACCAGAGCATAGTGAATGTCCGGTTGGCCAGGAGGTCGTTTCCGCGCCGAAGGTGCTTCGTGCGAACGGATTGCCTCAGCGGCCGGCCGGTAGGTGCAGATGAGCACACCGGTCCAGGTCGCGGTGGTGGATATCAGCTCGAGCGCGCGGGCCCGGTTGTCGTCGGGAAACAGTCGCTTGCCGCCGCCGTCTGCGGAAGTCATCGCCACAGTGAACCCGCGAGAACAGGTTCCATGTCCGGCACCGCAATGTTTTACTGAGCCGGCAGACGCCGTAGTCAAGGAGTGCACCGATGCCGACTCCCAATCTCCCACCCGGATTCGATTTCACCGACCCCGACATCTACGCCGAGCGGCTGCCGATTGAAGAGCTGGCCGAAATGCGGCGAACCGCGCCGATTTGGTGGAACGAGCAGCCGCTGGGCAAAGGCGGATTCGACGACGGCGGCTTCTGGGTGGTGACCAAACACAAGGACGTCAAGGAGGTGTCGCTGCGCAGCGACGTCTTCTCCAGCCTGCAAAAGACCGCTCTGCCGCGCTATAGGGACGGCACTGTGGATGAGCAGGTCGACCGCGGCAAATTCGTCTTGCTCAACATGGACGCGCCGCAACACACGCGGCTGCGCAAGATCATTTCGCGGGCCTTCACACCGCGGGCGGTTGAGCGCCTGCGGGATGACCTCAACGAGCGTGCTCAACGCATTGTCAAGGCGCTGGCCGGCGAGGTTTCCGGTGACTTCGTCGAACAGGTGTCCTGCGAGCTGCCGCTGCAGGCCATTGCCGGGCTGATGGGCGTGCCGCAGGAAGACCGCAAGAAGCTGTTCCACTGGTCGAATCAGATGGTCGGCGACCAGGATCCGGAGTTCGCCGACAACGACGCGATCAGCGCTTCCGTCGAACTGATCATGTACGGCATGCAGATGGCCGCGGAACGGGGCAAGAATCCCGGGCAGGACCTAGTCACAACCCTGGTCCAGGCCGACATCGACGGTCATAAGCTCTCCGACGACGAGTTCGGGTTTTTCGTCATCCTGCTCGCGGTCGCCGGCAACGAGACCACCCGCAACTCCATCACCCAGGGGATGATGGCTTTCACCGACTACCCCGATCAGTGGGAGCTGTACAAGAACGAACGTCCCCGCACAGCTGCCGACGAGATCGTGCGGTGGGCCACCCCGGTGACGTCGTTTCAGCGCACCGCCCTGGAAGACTACGAACTGTCCGGCGTGCAGATCAAGAAGGGCCAGCGGGTAGTGATGTTCTATCGTTCCGCCAACTTTGACGAGGACGTGT
>JAFAQO010000158.1 GCA_019246375.1 Mycobacterium sp.
CGCGTCGTTATTTGAGTGCCGCCGACACGTTCTGCGGCTGCCCGCCGAACAGCGGGGTGAACGTCCCGTTGGCCACCTTGTAGGCGTAGTTGTCTTTGGCGAAGATCCGCGCGTAGGCCGGCACCGGGTTGGGCACGGTGAAGTTCAGCGGGCTGGCCAGGCCCTCGACGGTGATGTCGGATGCGTGGTTCAGCGCGGCCAGCAGGGCCGCATGGTCATAGGCCTTCGCGCTGCCGGCCACGTCCTTGACGATCTGGACGCCCATCCAGCCCAGCAGCGCCTGCCCGGACTTGACCGCGCCCGGCTGGTATTTGGTCATGTCGGCCCAGAACGTCGGCGTGGCGGCCGGGGTCGGGATGGAGAAACTCTCGGTGACGGTGACGCCGTCGGCTGCCTTGCCCAAGCTGGTGACCAGGGCCTGCGGGAAGGCGGCCGCGATGGTGTAGATCGGCAGGTTCGGCTTGCTGCTCTGCCGGACCGAGGCGACGATCTTGGCGACCGCCTGGGGCTGCTCGCCAATGAGCAGGCAGTCCACGCCGGATGAGACGATCTGCGACACCGGGCCGGAGAAGTCCGGCGACGTGCCCGCCTGCTTGATCACGGTCGTGATGGGGGACCCGCCGCCGGCCGTGAACCCATCCTGGAAGTCCTTTTGGGTCTCGTCGGTCGCGGCGGCCGTGTCGCGGATGATGCCGGCGGTCTTGCAGCCGTTCTTGGCCGCGACGTACCCGGCGCCGCCGTAATCGAGCGGGTTGCCGCCGGTGGCCGGGAAGGAGACCGGGCTGGTGAAGTCGGGGGCCGTCAGCGGGGTGCCGCCGACTGCGGCCACCTGGCCGGCCTGCAGGATCGGCATGAAGGAGGCGCTGTACAGGCTGACCGGGTTGATGACGGCGGCGTAGCCGCCCTGGATGGCGGTGCGGCCGCAGGTGGCGGCCACGTTGGGGTCGCCCTGGTCGTTGCAGGTGGTAATGACGATCTTGTGGCCGTTGACCCCGCCCGCGGCGTTGATCGAATCGGCCGAGGCCTGGGCGCCGTTGGCGATCTCGGGGAAGGAGAACGCCGCGGCCTGCAGCTGGCTGAGCACCAGCAGCTTGATCGGGGCGCCCGACCCGCCTGCCGCGGCGGCGCCCGCGGCGCCCGCGGTGCTCGAGGCGCCCGAGCTGCTCGAGGAGCCGCTGCTGCTGCACGCGGCCACGGTGATCGCGGCCACGGCGACCGCGGTGCCCGCGATCACCCGTCTCTTCAGGGGCCTGCTACTTCCGCCCTTTTTCATCGCTTGCTACCTCCACGTTGCTGGTATCTGCGCCGATCGGACTTGAAGTTGGCACAGCGAGGCTCGCGAGCGGACGCCCGCGAGGATGGCACCGATAGGTTCACCGGGCCGCTGGGCTACAGCGAATCCGGTTGGTATCTAGGCGCCAACCATAATAGAGGGTACTATATTACCTGATCTAAGGGAAGCCCCGGCTTGGTAGCGGTCACGCGGCACGTGACGCGAGCAAGTTCCGGTTCATGTCTCACGCCGACGGTCACATGTCGACTGCAACCAGCCAACATCCGCTCCACCATCAAGGCTCGCTGCGGCGGTCCGGCACCGGCTGCCTCGACTTCTACTACCGGCACCTGGGTTGTTCCGGACACGCCTGTAGCCTTACCGTGGATAATAAAGAGGATACTGTACATGATCACCTTCACCGCAGCGATTGGGTGGCACCGGCCATGTCGTTCGTGATCGACTTCACGGGCCGCACTGTCCTGATCACAGGCGCCGGCGGGCTGCCGGGTAAAGGCATGGGCCGTTCGCTGGCCACCGGATTTGCCGCCCTCCGCGCACAGGTCGTCGCGGTCGACATGAACCGCGACAGCGTCGAAGAGATCGTCGCTACGATCAACCAATGCGGCGGCCGGGCGGTTGCTGTGACCGCCGACCTCGGTGAGGAGAACGAGATCGAACGAGTGGTGGCTGCTGCCGAGTCAGCGTTCGGTCCCGTCGACGTTCTCGTTAACCACGCCGGCTTCGGTGTGTTCGAGAACACCACCGAAACCACGCCGGAACGATGGCATCACATACTGGCCGTTAATCTGACCGCGCCGTTCCTGCTCAGCCGCCGGGTGCTGCCCGCCATGATGGAGCGAGGCCAGGGAGTTATCGTCAATACGATCTCTGTCTGCGGAGTGGTTGGCGGTCGCTCGGGCGCAGCGTACACAGCCGCCAAGCACGGTTTGGTCGGTCTCACTAAGAACATCGCCGTCAGTCACGCCGGCTACGGAATCCGGTGCGTCGGGGTCTGCCCGGGGTCGGTGCGAGCCGACCCCGGTATGGCCGATTCTCACCCCGCGGTGTCTGCTGCGGTCCCGGGTCCGGGCAGTTGGGCCCATGACTGGGTGCCGAAGACGAAGGCGATCAATCCGCGAATTGGTCAGCCAGACGAGGTAACCCGGATGCACCTGTTCTTGGCTTCGGACGCCGCCTCGTTCGTCAACGGTGCCATCGTCACAGTTGACGGTGGCTGGACAGCGGTGTGAACATCGTCGTCGGGGATGCAGGCATGGTCACCGACGGACGCAAGGCATAGAGAAAGGGAGATGTTCGTGAGCGTGTACAGAGTGATCGACGTCATCGGCACCAGTGCCCAGTCGTGGGAGGACGCCGCGGCGACCGCGGTGAACACCGCCCGCAAATCGCTGCGCGACCTGCGCGTGGGCGAGGTGGTGGAGCAGGATCTGCAACTCGGCGACGAGGGCGAGATCACCTACCGCACCAAGCTCCGGCTGTCGTTCAAATACGAGACCGAGTAGCGGGTGACCGGATAAGCCGAAGCCCGCCCTCGGCACGCCGAGCACCTCGGGTGAGGTTCTCGCTACTGAACGGGATTACCCTGGTGGCCCGAGCGCCGCATCCCTGACATAGGGGCGAGGTTCAGCGGGGGAGCCATGCGGTTGGCGAGTGCATACTCGCTGGCGAACCGGCAGCCGTAGTCCGCGAGCTGACCGCATGAGCTCCCTGGGCGGCTGCACTCGGGCTTGTGCGGTCAACAGTCACGGCCGGATCGGAGTGAAGACCATGCGTGCTTATCGCGTGTCGGGCCACGGCCACGCCGAACTTGTCGAGCTGCCCCGTCCGGAGCCGCAGAACGGTGACGCCTTGATCAAGGTGGCGGGCGCGGGCATGTGTGGTTCGGACGTCCATGCCGTCGATGACCCTATCCGCTACGGGTACCCGTTGCCGATGACACTTGGGCATGAGGTGACCGGGTGGGTTTACGAAACTGTGGGCACCGCCGCGCGGGTCGAGCCAGGCACCGCGGTAGCGGTGTATTCGATGATCTCATGCCACCGTTGCCTCGCCTGTGCAGAGGGGCGCGCGAACCTGTGCCGAAGGCGGTTCCCCCAGGCGATCGGCGCCAGCCAGGACGGCGGAATGGCTGACTATGTCATCGCTCCGCTCGAGAATCTCGTGGAGCTCGGTGACCTTGATCCCGTCGCCTCGGCGCCGCTCACCGATGCCGGTATGACCTCGATGAACGCGGTTCAGCTCGCTCGGCCTTCGCTCACGCCGGGTTCGCGATGCGTGCTGATCGGCATCGGCGGTCTCGGACACCTGGCGCTTCAGATCGTGTACGCCATGACTCCCGCTTTGGTTATCGCGGTCGATATCGCAGAGGACCGGCTTGCCAGCGCTGCTCGGCTGGGAGCATGGCACTGCGTTCGCGCCGGGTCTGATGCCGCCGGGCAGATCACTGAGCTGTGCGGGGGAATCGGTGCTGATGTGGTCATCGACCTGGTGGCCTCGCCGTCCTCGGTGAAGCTCGCATGCCGGGTAGTCGGCGCCGGAGGTAGCGTGATCATGGTCGGCCTTGACGGTGGCGTCGTGCCGGTAGCTCTCGGTCGCGAATTGCCGCCGGGCGTGACCGCGGTGACACCGGTGTCCGGGTCGATACGGAATCTCCGCGATGTGCTGACGCTTGCCCGGGAGGGGCGGGATCGAGACAAGCACCAGCGTGTTCCCGTTGGCGCGGGTGAGCGAAGTTCTTGATCTCGTGCGCGGCGGCGCCGTTTCCGGTCGTGCGGTGCTGACGCCGGCAGACTGACAGATGTGTAGGAACTCACGCCGAGCGGCTGGTCAACTTTCTTCTCCGCGCCGTAGCACCCGGCCAGCGCCGGCCTGATGCACGGACCTTCTGTGCACCGCGCTGGCCTGGTGCTGACCCTAGATCGGCGCCTGGCGCTATGCCGAACGCCCCCAGCCGCCCTTCGGCTGCTCATTACGCGCTGACGTGCCGGGCTGCGACAGGGCGAGCCACTTGACCATTGCTTCGAGGTGCGCCTGTGTCCGGTAGCGTGCCAGTGCCGTATCCCGGGCGATGATGGCCTCGGCGATCTTGTCGTGAGCACGGCGGACCTGGGAGGTCATTATGGGTTCAGCCGGGCCGCCCGGCATGGCGTGGCTGGTGAGCGCCGTCAGCACTTCCAGGAACACTACAAACGCCGGATTGCCGCTGAGCTGGGCGATCACCCGGTGGATGTCGTGTGTCCCCAGGGTGTCGTCGGCTTCTTGTGATTGCGCCTCGTCCGCGCAGGTCTGACGCAACAGTCTTATGCCGTCCTCGTCGATGCGCGCGGACGCCAGTTCGACGAACTTGAGCTCGAGTGCGGAACGAGCTTCGAGTAGGTCCTCGACCCTGGCGCCCATGTATTCCAGCGTCAGGGCCATCACGCGCGCAGCGGCCAGCGGCTGCGGAGCGGTGACGGTAAGACCGCCACCCGGTCCGCGCCGCATGGCGGCCACATGGTGGTGCTCGAGCAGCCGTACGGCCTCCCGGAACACCGACCGGCTGATGCCGAGCCGCTCCACGAGTCCGGCCTCGGAGCCGAGAACCCTGCCAATCGGCCAGCCCTGCGCAATGATCTCGTCCTCGAGGTCTCGAGCGATCCTCTCGGCTAGTTTGCCGCTCGAACGAGTCTCAGGCGAGCCTGACAGGCCGGGGCTGTTCGTCATCTGGCTTGGCACGCCTGGCCGTTTCATGAGGCTACTCTACCTTCATCAGGATACTCTATCGAGGTGGTTGCGCCTGAGGCTTGGAGTGGCTAGTCGCGCCCGGCGTGGCTGATCCCGGATCGGGAGACGCGGTTCTGTTCGGAGTCGACTTTACCTGAATTAAACCCAGGTAAGTCAGGACCCCTGAGTATGCCCGCCCAGTGACGGCGCCAGGCGTCGGTGCGGCATCAGGCTGGCCAGCGATGATAGTGGGTGATCCGAGATACGCAAATGGCGCGCAGGGCTTGGGATAGCCATCGCCGGTGACACGGCGGGTGTCTTGGCAGGCGCAGGCGCCGGGGCTGGCGGTCAGGGACGCGAACGCCCACCGGCGCAGGTCCGGGCCGGGCTGGCGCAGTCGCCTCCGCCGCCCTTGCCATCCGAACCAGACCTTTATAGGATACTGAATAATGGTCTTGAGGTCTTACTCGAGCTCGCTGGTTAGCGTCCGAGGCCTCATCATCATCTAGCTGGGCCACTTTCTGGGAGTGTTGCTCCGTGACGGATCTCATCGAAAGAATCTTGCGAGCAAAGGGAGACTCGGCGCTGGAGCGCGAGCTTTCCCCCGAGCAGGAGCTCGCCGTCCTCGCCCGGATGCTGCATTCCGAGGGCTACGACGATCACATCTTCGGGCATCTGAGCATCCGGCAGCCGGACGGCAGCCTGCTGGTCAACCCGTCGAATCTCGCCTGGCGACAGGTCACCGCCTCCGATGCCGTCCGGCTCGCGCCGGACGGCACCCACCTGGCCGGGCGCAGGGTTGCACCGGCCGCGATCGAGCTCCATCTCGCTCTCCATCGCCTTCGCGAGGACGTCGTCGTCGCGGTACACAACCACCCACGCTGGGCTACGATCTGGGCCGCCGTGGGGCGCGTGCCGCCGGCCTATGAACAGATCGGCGCCTTTCTCGCCGATGAGGACATCGCCTTTCACCGGGGCTATCAGGGAACGGTCGTCGACCCGGTCGCCGCCGAGAGCAACGTTCGCTCGCTGGGCAGCCACGCTGCTGCGTTGCTGGAGAACCACGGCGTCTTCGTGGTCGGTGGCAGCGTGCGCGAGGTGTTCTACCGCTGCGTCAGCCTGGAATCGCGCTCCCGCATCGCGTGGCACGTCGACGCGCTCGGCGGTGGGCGCCGCCTCCCGGCCGAGGAGCACCAGGTGCTGGCCGCGCGGGTTCGCAAAGTGGGGGTGCAGAACCTCTTTGAGTCGGCGGCCCGATGGGAGATCGGTCGCGACCCGGACGTCCTCAGTTGAGGAACTTAGATCGGAGATCCTTCACAATGGTCACGTTCCTGCCCGACCCGCAGTCTCGCGATATCTTCCTGCCGATCAT
>JAFAQO010000160.1 GCA_019246375.1 Mycobacterium sp.
ACGCTAGGCCCATTTTGTTGCCCAAACGCTGCAAGCAATGACCCCTCCGTGAATTTAGGCTCACGTCGGCGGGTGCGGCCGTGTGAGATAGCGGTCCGCTAATGCCCTTCGATCAGGAAGTAAAGCCATGAGGCGCGCACGAATTCGCGTTATCTGACCCGGGCGCCAGGCTCGTCCGTGTCGGCTGGCCCGAACACCTTAGTGAGCGGGCAGCGCTACCAGGCGTCGCCGTCGCGCCAATCGCACATCAAACCGGCGGAGGTGTCCAAGCTCACCCCGACCGGCAAGACGAACACCGAGCCGTCGTCCTCAGGTGTGCGGATCGGCCCGGTGGGCGCCAACACCGACGTCGGGCCGGACCATGGTAGCCAACCGCGCACCATGTACAGCCGCCTTCCGCGGTCGGAGGAGCTCAGCGCTCCAAGCGAATAGCCGCCGCGGATCACTTGCTCACACGCGTCGAGTATCGCGATGGCCAGTCCTTGGCCGCGCCAATCCTCCCGGACGGCGACGGCTTCGACGTAGCCGCAGCGCAATGCGGTGCCGCGGTAGATGAGGCGCCGTTGCACCACGGCGCCGTGCGCGATGATTGCGCCGTGATGCCAGATCAGCGCATGCATGCCACCAAGCGCATGTTCCCAGTCGGTGTCGGTGATCTCACCGGCGTACGCGTGGGCGACCATGCGATAGGCGCTCTCGCGGGTCTCGCAATCGAGATCGGCGGTGTGTACCAGGCGGGCGGTATGGACCTGGGTGTGCACACTCCCTGTTTTACCAGCCGAATTATTAGGCCGGTTGGCCCGCTGTCGCCGAACTGGAAGCAGAAGCCAACGAAGACCGCGGTCGCGACCAGTGCAGCCGCACATACTGGCCGGGCCGGATCTGGGCCACCTTGTCGATATCCTGATCGCTGACCACCCCGACCACCGGATAGCCACCGGTTACCGGATGATCGGGGCCCAGTATGACGGGTAACCCATTGGGCGGCACCTGGATCGCGCCGCGGGTGGCTCCTTCGCTGGGCAACTGAAGATCCGGCCAGCGGTACCGCATTGGGCGTCCCTCTAATCGCATGCCGACCCGATCGCTGCGGTCCGATGCCATCCAGATGGTGTGCACGAGGGCGTCGGCATCGGCCAGCCAGTCGTCGCGCGGCCCGGGCACCACCATCACTTCCACGAGATGCTCGGTGATGGCCGCCACCGGGGCCTGGTCGATTTCGGGATACTCATCGGTGTGTTCGCCGATCGGCAGCACGTCTCCGGGTTGTAGCGGCAGCGGCCCGATTGCGGACATCACGTCATAGCTACGCGAGCCGAGGACCGGTGTCGCGTCGATGCCGCCGCGTACGCCGAGATAGGTTCGCAGTCCGGCACGCGGGGCGCCCAGGGAAATCACTTCGCCGTCGCGAACATGCTGAATACTGTTGGTGCCGAACGCCGTTCGATTGACGGCGGGGTTGGTATCGGCGCCGGTGACCGCGATATCGATGTCGCCGCCCCGCACTCGGGCCGCAAAGCCGCCGAAAGTCACCTCGATCGTGGCGCGGTCATCGGGATTCGCCACCAGCCGGTTGGCCAAGGTATGCGATCGGCGGTCGGCGGCTCCCGACCGGGTGACGCCGAGATGGGCCAGTCCGACCCGGCCGAGATCTTGGATCAGCGCCAGCGGACCGGGCCGCAGGATTTCGAGCGTTGTCACCGATGAGCTCCTCCGCAGTCGTCGCTATGCGGCTCGAAACTGGACCCACATGCCTGGGGTCAGCAGCGCCGGTTGTGGACGGTCGATGTCCCACAGAACGGCATCGGTGTGGCCGATCAGCTGCCAGCCGCCCGGAGATTGGCGGGGGTAAATGCCGCTGAATTCGCCGGCTAAGGAAACGGATCCGGCCGGCACCATAGGCCGCGGCTCTGACCGCCGCGGTACTGCCAGCCGCGGGTCGCCGCCGACCAGGTAGGCGAACCCCGGAGCGAATCCGCCGAACGCCACACGCCAGGGAGTAGCGGTGTGGGCGTTGACGACTTGCGCCACGGTGAGCCCGGTAAGGCTGGCCACTTCGGCGATATCGGCGCCGTCATAGACGACGCCAATAACCGCGTCGACACGCTCATCCGGCGGAGCAGAGGCGGCTAAGTCCGGACTCACCCGCAACTTGCGCAGCCGGTTACGAATCACGCCCTGGTAGCGCGGCCCATCAAGTTTCACCAACACGGTTCGCGAGGCCGGAACGATGTCGAGCACACCGGGCAGTGCGGCCTCGCGCAGAGCGGCTGTCCACGCCAATACGTCAGCGCTGCTGTCCAACTGCACCAGCAGCGCTTGGTCGCCGTAGTCCAGGACGGTTGTTGCCACCGTCAGGTCCATTGCCACACTCATTACTCGACGGTAACCCCCGTTCACGGCCGCGGCGAGAGATTTTCGAACTCTGCCAGAGGTGCCTTAGCAAACGCTCAGACCGACCTACCTCCGGCGACGATGCGGGCCGTGAAGCGGCCCGGGAAGGAGGCGGGCCATCAGCTCAAGCCCGGCGTTGGGTCAGCCAGGGCCGAGCGCTTTGGCAATCAGCGGCGGCAATTGGTCGGCCACCAGCGGGTAGCTCAGCGGTGAGGCGAACGCGATTGCCCCGGCTTGCTCTTTGGTGGTGAAGATGTTGCGCGCGCCCAGCGCTGACACATCGGGATGGGCCAGCAGGGCGAGCCGGTCGTCGTTGCTGGCGGTCGTCCAGATCAGCACGTCGGCGACTTCCAGCACGTCTCTGATCTGCTTGCGCTCGATGAAAGCGCGCTGTTGATCGACGGCGAACCGGGTGATGCTGTCGGCGACGACCAGACGCATCTGGGTCAAAAACTCGGTGCGCGAGCCCGGCATGGTGGCCACCACATTGTCTTCGTGGAACGTGCCCTGCAGCAGCACCACCTTCTTGCCCTTGAACTGCGAGTATTTCTCGCCTACCGCGGTGAATTTCTGGTCTACCCCGTCGACCAGTGACTTCATCAAGTCGGCCTGGAAAACGGCCTGCCCGATCGCGGCGGCCTGCTCCTTCCACGGCTCGAAGAACGCGTCGCCGTCGGATTGCGGGACGGTCGGTGCGATCGCCGACAATTTCTGGTACGTGTCGGCGTCCACTCCGGCGTTGGTGGCCACGATCAGATCGGGTTTCAGGCCGGCGATCTGGTTGACCTGGATTCCGTTGTCCAAATTGAGCACAACCGGGCGGGCGCTGCCAAGCTTGGGCTGGGCCCACGGCCACACCGCGAATGGCTGGTCGCCGAACCAGTTGGTCACCGCGATCGGCACCACTCCCACCGCGAGCAGCTCGTCTTGGCCGGTGTACCCGGCGCTGACGACCCGCTTGGGCGGCGAAGGGACGGTTGTCTCACCGAAAAGGTGCCGAATCGTCACCGGGCCGCCACCGGTGGTACCCGGAGCGGGCTTCTTGGACGAACATGCAACTGGAATTCCAGTCAGTACCCCTGCCGCACCAGCGATAGCAAGGAATTCGCGCCGACTCCATTGCTGGTGCACTGCGGGAAACCTCATGTCAGTGGCATGCCGGCGGCGACGAAATCCAGCGTTCGGTACACCAGGTCCGCCGTGACCGGCGCGCCGTCGCTGGCGGCCATCATGGCGCCCGTCAGGGCACCGGCGAACACCCGAACCTCGAAATCGCTTGCCTTCCGGCTGGTCCGGCGGCTCACCGCCTCGGCGACCACGGTGACGGTGCGGTAGTACTCGTCGTACACGGCGGCCTTGAGTTCGGGTATCGAAAAGATCAGCCGCTGCCGGGCGTTCTCGAATTCGCGTTGCTCCTCGGACATATTGGCCATAACCGTCTCATAGGCGCGGCGGAAAGCCTGGATGGGCGAAAGTTCCGGCGGCAGTCGTGCGAGCACATCCAGTATCAACGGGTCCAAGTCGTCGGCGAGCAACACCGATTCCTTGGACGGGAAGTAGCGGAAGAAAGTACTCGCCGAGACCTCGGCGGCCTCGGCGATCTGCTCGACGGTGGTGGCGGCATAACCGTTCTCCTCGATTAACCGGAACGCCTCCCGCCTGATGGTTTGGCGGGTCTTGATCTTCTTGCGCTCCCGCAGACCCAGCGCATGGTCGGTCGCCTGCATGCCGCAATTCTCTCGTATGGACCGCCGTGGCATGCCCAAGATCATCGCTAAGCCGTCGGCCAGGGGCTGTAGTCGGCGATCAGCTCCTCTTGCGGTGGCCGCTGGTCGGCGGGGACATGCTGCAGGTTGATCCGGATTCGGTACCAGATTGAGCTTGGTCCCCGCATGCCGTCGACCAGCACGTCGGCCGGCTGCAGCAGAGCGGCCGCGGCAGGATGGCGGCCCCGCCAGACGTCCAGCGCGGCCATCGCCTCGTCTTTGGTCTTGGTGCGCGCGATCTCGATGAGCGGCATCGACGACACCCGCCTGCCGGCGCGACTCCTCCCTTCCCCTTTCGGCGCCTTCTCGGGCGGGCCGAGTTCTTCGGCCAAGTCGAGCAGAAGGTCGAGCCGCCCGCCCGGCCCGTCGTCCATAGCCGCCCACGGGTCGCCGATGTCGGCGAACCGCTCCGGAATGGTGTCCACGGTGAACGCCTCCGGGCGGCATTCGGCGACTTCATCCCAGAACAATGGCGTCGATACTCGGGCGTCGGCGGTCGCACGTACCGAATAGGCCGACGCGACGGTGCGGTCCTTGGCATTTTGGTTGAAGTCGACGAACACGCCCTGGCGTTCCTCCTTCCACCAGCGGCTGGTGGCCAGCCCGGGCACGCACCGCTCGACCTCGCGGGCCACCGTTTGGGCGGCTAACCGGACCTGCTGGAACGGCCAGTGCGGCGCGATGCGCGCATAGACATGGAAGCCTCGCGACCCCGACGTCTTCGGCCACGCGGTCAGCCCGTGCTCCTCGAGCACCTCGCGGGTCACGAGCGCGACTTCCACGATTTCGCGCCACTGAACTCCGGGCATCGGGTCGAGATCCACCCGCAGTTCGTCGGGGTGATCGAGGTCCTCGGCGAGCACCGGATGCGGGTTGAGGTCGATGCAGCCCAGGTTGATCACCCACGCCAAGCCGGCGGCGTCCCGGATGACGGCCTCCTTGGCCGAGGTGCCCCGCGCGTAGCGCAGTTCGGCCACGTCGACCCATTCCGGCCGCTTCTCCGGGGCGCGTTTCTGAAAGATCGCCTCCTGCGCGATGCCCTTGACGAAACGCTTCAAGATCATCGGGCGCCCGGCGACGCCGCGCAGAGCGCCGTCGGCGACGATCAGGTAGTACCGGATCAGGTCGAGCTTGGTGTGGCCATTACGGCCGTTGTGACCAGGGAAGACCAGCTTGTCGGGGTGGCTAACGGCGACGTGGCGTCCGTCCACTTCGAGGGACATCCGGCCGGCCATGAGTTCATCGTAAATTTTTTGGTCGCATTGCGACCTGCGTCACATATGGTAAA
>JAFAQO010000170.1 GCA_019246375.1 Mycobacterium sp.
CCATCGGCCTGGTGATCCTGGTCCGGCTGGGTCGAGATGCCGGAATCATGGGCACCCAACCCATTTCGAAACGACTGGCGATTGCCGGTTGGACTGTCGCCATCGTCATCGGCGCCTTCGGAGTTATATACGCCATCGCAGCGGCACTAGGCATGTTCTGACCGCATGTCCGAGTCATAGCAGCAGAGCGGGGTGGGTATGCCGGACAACACGGTACTTGCGTGCTGGCCACGCTGAGCAAGGGACAGGCTCCTCGGCAGCCCGCTACCAGGGATGAGCGCCGGCGCCAAGGAATGTCGCAGCCCACGTCCGGCGCGGAGGAGGCTTGAGGGTTGAGCCCAAGCCCTTAGGTGTTCTTCTTCTCGGCCACCGCCGCGCTGAGTCCTTCGGCAAGATCCTCGCGGGTCAACTCCTGGAACCGGAGCAGTTGGTCGGGGCTGAAGTCGGCCATGTCGTTGGCCAGCACCGCGTCGAGGTCCTCATCGTCAAGGCGGGCACTGCGGTGATCGCGGGCTTTTTCCACCACGTTGCGTACGAAGCCGGCATTTCCGAGCACGTCAATGCCGCGGATCAGATCGCCGTCTTCGGAGTAATTTTCGTCAGTGTAAAACCTGGTGTACGCGGGCAATAACACGTCGACCGCTTCGTCGGTGATGACGTCTTCGTTTTCCCGGCCCATCAGCTTCGTCAGGTCGATCAGTTCCGGCGGAGTGTAGCTGTAGAACTCGATCACCGTCGAAAAGCGCCGCCGCAGGCCTTGGTTCACTTCCAGCATCCGGTCCATCGCTTTCGCGTAACCGGCTCCGAACACCACCAGCTCGTCGCGGTTGTTCTCCATGTAGAGCAGCAGGGTGTTGATGATCGCGTTGCCGTAGGGATCGCCCTGGTGGTAGCCACGCTCGTGCAGCGCATGCATCTCATCGAAGAACACCGCCCCGCCCAGCGCTTCCTCGAGCATCTCCTCGGTGTTCTTCTCCGCGTCTGCCATATAGCGGCCCAGCAGCTTGGAGCGATTGGTCTCCACCACTAATGGCTTACGCAACACCGACAATCCGCACAGCTGCTTGGTGAACGCTCGAGCAACCGACGTTTTACCGGTGCCGGGTGGACCCAGCAACAGGGTGTGCCGCGAGGTCACCGGCACCGGTAGCCCCATCTTGGCGCGAGCCAGATTCACCTTTGTGGTCGACTTGATCAGCTTGATTTCGCGCTTGGCCCGTTCCATACCGAGCATCGCGTTGAGCTCGGCGTCCCCTTCGGCCATGTACTTCGCGGCCATTTCCGCGTGGCGAGCCGCCTCAGTCTGTTCGCGGGTCGGTGCACTGTCCGGATCCCACGGATCAGTGCGCGCCTCAATCGTTTCCGGGTCCGTCAGCACCAGCCGGTAATTGGAATTGTCCAACGCCTCCCGGGCAGGAGCGAACTTGGCATCACGCGAATACACCCTGCGCAGTAGTTCGGCGGCCTCCTCTTCGCGGCCCAGGTGCCGCAGGCACATGCCCTGTGTGTACAGCGCAACATTGGCCGCGCCCGGCACACGGTCAGCTTCGATGGCTTCCTCGCCGCGCCGGACGGCCTCCTCGAATACCCCGAGCGAGGCCAGCGCGGTGGTGGCCATGGCCGCTCCTGCGGCCTTCAGCTCGGGCTGACGCCACTGTGTCGCCGCCGGGAACTGGGCCAGTACGTCGGGCCAGCGGCCGGCGCGGAAATACAGCAGGCCGCGCACGTAGCGGATCACTTCGGCTTCGATAGGGTTACGCGGATCGGTGCCGTCCAGTAACCGGGACGCCTCCTCATAACGTTTGGCGCCGGCAAGCGCGGCAGCATACGCGGCAGCGAGCGTATCGACGCTGGTGATTGCCAGCCGCAGGAAAAGCCCATCGGAAACCTGGGGCCGAAACTGCAAATCGGTCACCCCGAGGCGGCGGAGCTCCCAACCGAAGGTCTTGACGGCTGCCCAGGCACCGGCAAGCACCTCGATGTTCTGGTCGCCGGCCAGCACCCGGGCCAGCCAGGCATCACACATGTCCGGATCAATCGAGGTTGCGGTGGTGAACATGTGTAACGCAACCTGCGGATTGTGGCTGGGCTGCAGTCCGCTGACGGAAATGCCGGAGGCCAGAAGTCCGGCCACCATCGCGTTACGGGCGTCCGTTGCGGCCGTCCCGGGGCCTGTCACCAGTGCGCTCCCACGAGGGCCGCCGAGGATTGCGACGCCTTACCCACAGGCACCGACAACTGTTCGCCGTCATCAAGCGGACGGTCCGGCACCAGCAGCAGCGGACGCGTCCTCGGGACCGGTAGGCTGGCGCATACTGCGACCAGCTGGCGGCCGGTGAGCCGATTCAACCCGCTCCACACTTCCCTGCGCAGCCGCTTGTCGCTGTGATAACGGACCCATGCCGAAACGTCGGCGCCGCCGCGGCGAGCGACGAGCCGCACGGTCACCGCGGTCGCATTGGTGTTGGGCAGCCACAAGTCATGCAAGGTCGTAGACGTGATGTCGTCCGGCGAAACCCAGAAGCTGGTCACATACTCGTTGGGTCCCTCGGGATCTTTGTATTTGAGTCGACGCCTGCGGGCGCGGACGTGCTCCGGTTGCAGACCGGCCAACACGGCGGATTCCACCTCGGCGAACTCGTCGGCGGTCACCGGCCGAGCCGCACAGCGCCGGCCGTCGAGATCGTGGGCGAGCCGTTCGGTAGCCGCAGCCAAGGTAGAGGCCACTGAATCGCGGGCCGCGATCGCGGCGATGTTGCGCTGCGGATCCATCCGCAACACCAGCCAGGTGTTGTGCTCATCGAGTGCGGAGCGCTCCCGCTGCTTCGGATCGTCGCCGTCGTCGTCGCCGGCCGGAACCTGCGTTCCGACCGAGACGATGTCGATTTCGTCGAAGCGCACGTCAAATTGGCGCAGCCGGGAGACAACCGCCTCGACCGGCAAAGTGCTCGACGGATCCTCTTGGTGCCGATGCCGACCGGACGTGGCGTCTTCTCGCGCTTCCACGGCAATCACCGCTACCAATCGACCCTGGTACTCGCGTATCCCGACGACGTCACGTCCGTATCGGCGCTGGTGATCGATTGGAGGTGTGCGCCCCAACGTCAGCATCGCCTGCGGATCGGCGAACCGATCCAGCACCCGCGCGGCCAGCGCGGAGGCCAGCGTGTTACGTCGGTAGGTAACGAGCCCGACGATCGTCACTGCCAGCGCGACGACCACGCCCACCCACCACGCGATGTGATCGGTCTGCCACGCGGCTGGCCAGTGACTGGCCAGCGCCAGCACCGCGACGTCGATCACGAACACTGAAGTGATCCGTGGCCAGGACAAGGCCAATCCGAATCGTGGTTGTTCTCTCATCGGCTCGACCTTCGCATTAACACGGCTCCACCAAACACCAGACCGAGCGCCACCAGCACGGCGGCCAGCCCGCCGGCAGCGACCCACACCGGAGTCATGTTGCGTGGCGGTGGCGGTGGAGGCACCTTCAGCGGCGACGACAACTTCTCCGGCAACAGCGGGCCCTCGGGCACATCCCACGTCAGCGCGGCCACCGGATCGATGACGCCGTAGCCGACCTGGTTGTCGACTCCCCCAGCCGGCGCACGGGCGGTGCGGACCAACCGGGTGATGATCTGATGCGCCGACAGCTGGGGGTACTTGGCCCGGACCAAAGCAGCCACGCCCGACACGATTGCGCTGGCAAAGCTGGTTCCGCTCGGCACCAGCAATGTGTTGTCCGGACCGTCGACCGCGTTGATCAGGCCGTTGTCCCGCGGTGAGAGGCCGACGACGTCGGTGCCTGGTGCGGCGATCGACACCCACGGACCCGCCAGGCTCATGTTGGCCATCGGCGCGCCAGTGGTATCCACCGCGCCGACCGTCAGGACGTAATCGCTGAACCATGACGGAGTCACTACGGTGTTCACGCCGCTCCAGTCTCGAGGGTCGTCGGGATGCAACGGATCATGCAGTGGATTCTGCTTGCAGCCCTGCTTGCTGGTGTCGCCGGCGGCGGCCACAATAACCGCATTCTTGTCGACAGCTGCGTAACGCACCGCGGCACCCAAGTCGCCCTGGTCGAGGACACTTCGTGCGCTCATGCAGGTCACGTCGGAGATGTTGATCACCGCGGCACCCATGTTGGCGGCGTGCACGATTGCCCGAGCCATGGTTCGGATGCTGTCCATCTTTTGCCGGGTCTGCGGATCCTGGTCGCCGTTGAAGGCGTCTCTGGCGGTAAACGCCTGGCTTGACTGGCGGATCGAGATCAGCTCGCTGTCCGGTGCAACTCCGCTGAAGGCGTCGGCCGGGGGCGCGGATGGCGGATCCATGGGCGCCGGGGCCGCGGGCCGAGAGCGGTCGGCGGCAACGACCTTCCCACCACCGGAATATCCGGGTGCTCTAACCGTGCCATGTCCCCAATTGGCTGCGCCCGGGGCCCTCGGTCCGGGTGGCGACCCGGGTTGCGGCTGGCTGCCGGGCTCCTCGGCGGGCGGCGCTGATGGCGGTGGTGCTGGCGGGTTGATGATCACCGTTTGTGGTGGTGGCGGTGGCGGCGGAGGCGGCTGCGACAACGTAATGGTCTGCGGTGGCGGCGGCGGCTCGTTAGTGGGAACGGGCATGCGAATGGGCGGCGGCGGCGGCCCCGCTGGTACAGCGTTCGCCGGTGCCGCGCCGATCATCGACGCCACGATCGTGCCGTGCGCATCGCAGTCGGATAACCCGTCGCCTCCGGCCATCACGTAGTCGCCGCCGGGAGTCAGGTTCGGAAACCGGGCATGTGGGCTTACCCCAGTGTCGATGACGGCGACCTTTACTCCGGCGCCGCGTCCGGATTTCCATGCCTCGGGCAGATTGAGCATGTCCATCCATGTCGGTTGCACCCGAAAGTCGGTGCCCGGCAACACTCCCACTTCAGTGCAGTAGGACTGCTGACGCATCGGCTGTGCCGGTCCGGGCGGGCTGTCCGGCGGCACCGCGCCGGGATCAATGTCCGGCGGAGCGACTGAATACGCAGACGGTGAGCCAACCAGGGCAGCCGCGGCCACGATGGCAAGGGACGCTGTCGCTGCAGCTGCGCGGTGGCACCACCGCCGGCTGTTACCGATACCGGATCGCTGCGTAGACATTCATCAACCACAAGGCCAGCGGGAAGATCGGCATCAGGCAGAGGTATTCGATCCATTCCACGAACTTGCGGAACAGCGGGCTGTAGATCGTATTCGGCACCACCGCGGCGGCCGTCAGTCCCGCCGCCGGCAGCAGGACCAAAATCGCCACCCCGATCGCAAGCGCCAACGGCGAGGACAGCACGAGCACGTACCGCACGATGACGGCGGCGACGATGAGCACCGCTGTCACCGCCAAGGTGATCGCTTGCCACCGGTCGACATAGGAACGGCCCCGCAACAGCAGGAATCCAGCTGTGAAGGCCGCCAGCAGCAGCGGCAGCCACCGTTGTCCGGCGTGCGGGTCACAAAGCCCAGTCGTGCATACGACTACCAGCACCCCTAGCGCAACCAGCAGTCCCGACAGGAACGCCCGAGCTCGTTCGGCGCGAAGCAGCACATCACGCACCGACGCGGGGCCCTCCAGAGTTGGCGTTCCGCCGTCGGACACCGACACAGTGGTCGGCAGGTCGGGTCGGGCCTCGAACACCCAGCGGCTGGTTGCAGAGGGGAATACCGGCAGGCGGATGCCCGACAGCCACCGTGACAGTGCTGGGGCGCCTTGGTACGCCAGCACGCAGGCCAACAGCACGCAGGTCATCAGGGTCACTGCACCGGTCAGCAGCAGCATCCTGGCGAGGCTCGCTATTGTCGCTGCAGCGCTGATCGTCACGAGCGCGGTGTAAATGCCCAGCCGGCGTCCGGTGAACCGCATGCATGCCATCGCCGCGACGCCGATGATCCCCAAGCCCAGGACGGCGTTCGGCGCGCCCACCGGGCCGGGTGCTACGGCGGCCGCCGCCACGCCCAGCGGCGCCAGCCCGCTCAGCAGCATGATGTCGCCAACTCGCCGCTCTTGCACCGTCTCGGCCCGCTTCAGGATCATCACTGAGACCGTTAACACCGCCACGGCGATCACTGCAGCGATGGCGGCCGTCAGCCACGATTCACTGCGGTACCGGTACCAGCCCAGCAGGGCACTGGCCAGGAACACTCCGGCCGCCACCATTGCGGCGCCAACCTGCACCGCGGCTATCGGGTCGATCGGCGCGAACCGCTTGCCGAGGTTGGCCGCCACCGCCGTCGAAATGTGTTCGATGACTTGGGACCGATGCTCGGTGTCGTCGAGGAACCTCAGCCACAGCCGGTCGCCGTCGTAGATCTCTTGCTCCGTCAGCGACTGCGTAACCCGCAACGGCGTGCCGTCGACCAGACACAATGCCCAGCGGCCCCGCCCAGCAGGGTCCAATGTGGCCATGCCCAGCTCACGCAGCCGACTGTTGACGACCTTCAGTAGCGGGTCGATCATCACCGACACCGGAGCAGCGGCGTCCAGCAGCACGCCGATCTGCACACCTTCGCCGGCCATGATGCTGACCACGGCCGCCCGAGAAGTAGAGACAGCTTCGGCGCCTGGCTGCGGCGCCTCGACAACCGCGGTCACTGTGTCACCACCTCAACGGTATTACGCGCGCCGACCCGGGCGGGTCGCAGCGCGTGGGCCGCCAACGGTGCGTGCAGAACCTGCCTGCTCGCCGGCCGGTCCGGCGGAAGGTGCCAGTCAGCAAATTCGGTGTTCATGTGCCTCGCCTCGCAATTGGTAATTTGTGACGTCGGGTGCCAAGTCTAGGGCCGATTGTAGGGGTGATTATTCTCCGCTCGCATCTGGAGTGGATGACTCCAGCAAAAGTGTTGATCTGCCTTAACGTTCCGCCCCGATTGTTAAACTCGGCGATGGGTTTTCCACTCGCCGTACGGCAGTGTGTCTAAAACCGTCTTCACCCCGACCTGGACCAGCTGTGGGGTGGCCGGACAGATAGCCAGCCAGGTCTCGCCCGAACCCGCGGTACGTGCCTGCTGATACAGCGCGATGCGGCCACCCGATCCGTCCTTCAACGACAACACTGACGCGCTCGGGCCCTTCGCGTCATCGCGATACTGCCGCGCGTAGACGGCTGCCTCCGCCAACGGATCCGCCAACGCCTGGCCCAATGCGGCCACAGTGGCCGCGCTGATGCCCAATCGGC
>JAFAQO010000171.1 GCA_019246375.1 Mycobacterium sp.
GCATGGTTTCAACCGGATCGTCATCGCTACCGGATCCCCGCCGGCCAACCAGCGGTACCTGGTTCAGCTCACCGTCACGAGCTTGGCCGAGCAGGCCGTCGCGGAATCCGCCGACATCGAAGCGATCATCGCCGGGTTCACCGTCGCAGCCAAGTAGCCCAATTCGCCTTATTAGGGTGAGTGCATGACTACCTGGACTGCCGCAGATCTGCCGTCGTTCGCCAGCCGCACCGTCATCATCACCGGTGCCAATAGTGGCCTCGGTGAGGTGACGGCCCGCGAGTTGACTCGCGTCGGTGCCCAAGTCATCTTGGCCGTGCGCAATACCGGAAAAGGCGAGGCCGCCGCCCAACGCATGGCCGGTGACGTCGAGGTGCGCCGGCTGGACCTGCAGGAGTTGGACTCAGTGCGGCAGTTCGCCGACGGAGTCGACAACGTCGACGTTTTGATCAACAACGCCGGCATCATGGCCACCCCCTACACGCTGACCGCCGACGGCTTCGAAAGCCAGATCGGTACCAATCATCTCGGTCACTTCGCGTTGACCAATCTGCTGCTGCCCAAGCTCACCGACCGGGTGGTGACCGTGTCGTCGTTGATGCACGCGATTGGTTACATCAGCCTGACCGACCTGAACTGGAAGTCCCGGCGATACCGGCCGTGG
The DNA here is from genome assembly GCA_019246375.1 of Mycobacterium sp. Taxonomy (GTDB): domain Bacteria; phylum Actinomycetota; class Actinomycetes; order Mycobacteriales; family Mycobacteriaceae; genus Mycobacterium. Next base: position 665 of record JAFAQO010000171.1, read on the forward strand.
CCGGCCTACGGCCAGTCGAAGCTCGCCAACCTGCTGTTTACCAGCGAGCTGCAGCGACGCCTGGACGCGGTCGGATCCCCGCTGCGTGCGCTGGTCGCCCACCCTGGTTTCTCGCATACCAACCTGCAGGGGCGGTCGGGCCGCAAGGTCGGCGATGCACTCATGTTGTTCGGTGCCAGGTTCGTGGCCACCGGTGCCGACTACGGCGCCCGCCAAACCCTTTACGCGGCATCTCAGGATCTGCCGGGTGACACCTTCGTCGGACCACGTTTCGGCCTGCTCGGCCCCACCTTCCAGCGGGTTGGCCGTACCCCGCTGGCTAAGCGGAAAACCACCGCCACCGCGCTCTGGGAGCTGTCCGAGCAGCTCACCGGTACCAAATTTCCGCTCTGAGCCGGTGATGCGCTAACCTGGCCGGGCGTCACGGCGAGGGTGGCCAGCAACTTCTGCAGCCGCCGTTATCGACGGAGACCGACATGTTGTCGCGATCCTGGCCGTGCCCGGATAAACCACAGGAGCGACACGATGGCAAATCCCGCAGCTTCGGCAACCAATCAGCTGACCGTTTCGGTACGCAGTCAGACCGGCAAAGGCGCGTCCCGGCGGGCGCGGCGCGCCGGGAAGATTCCCGCCGTCCTCTACGGTCACGGCAGCGAGCCGCAGCACCTGGAGTTGCCCGGGCATGACTTCGCCGCCGTGTTGCGCCACTCGGGCACCAATGCGGTGCTGATGCTCGACATCGAGGGCACGGAACAGCTGGCGCTGACCAAAGCGCTCGACATCCATCCCATCCGCCGCACCATTCAGCACGCCGACCTGCTGGTGGTGCGCCGCGGCGAGAAGGTCGTCGTCGAAGTGGACGTCGACGTTGAGGGCGAGCCCGCTCCGGGCACGTTGGTCACCCAGGAAAACGACGCCATCGAGATCGAAGCCGAGGCGCTGTCGATTCCCGACCAGCTCACGGTCTCGGTTGAGGGCGCCGAACCAGGCACCCAGATCACCGCCGGGCAGGTCTCCTTGCCAGCGGGCGTCAACCTGATATCCGACCCCGAGCTGCTGGTCGTCAACGTGGTGACGGCGCCAACCGCTGAGGAGCTTGAGATCGAGGGTGCCGGCGAGGTCGCCGAACGCGAGCCCGCAGTGCAGCAGGCCGAAGCCGAGGCCGCCGCACCCGACTCCGAGTCCGCGTCCGAGTAAGCGGATTGCGACATGGCCGAGCCCCTCTTGGTGGTCGGCCTGGGCAACCCCGGACCGAACTATGCTCAGACCCGGCACAATCTGGGCTTCATGGTGGCCGATCGGCTCGCCACGCGGCTGGACTCGACGTTCAAGGCGCACAGGCGTTCCGGCGCGGAAATTCTCACCGGTCGGCTGGGTGGGCATCCGGTGGTGCTGGCCAAGCCGCGTAGCTATATGAACGAGTCCGGGCGTCAAGTCGCGCCGCTGGCGAAGTTCTACTCGGTGCCGCCGGCCGACATCGTCGTGATCCACGATGACCTCGACCTCGACTTCGGTCGCATCCGGCTCAAGCTCGGCGGCGGTGAGGGCGGCCACAACGGGTTGCGGTCGGTGGCGACGGCCTTGGGCACCAAGGAGTTTCAGCGGGTGCGGATCGGCATCGGGCGTCCGCCCGGACGCAAAGATCCGGCGGCCTTCGTGCTGGAAAAGTTCAGCGCAGCAGAGCGCGCAGAGGTCCCTGCAATTTGCGAGCAGGCCGCCGACGCCACGGAATTGCTCATCGAGCTAGGACTGGAGCCGGCCCAAAACCGCGTGCATGGGTGGTAGCCGCGGGGCTGGATTGCCCGGCTCCTCCCCGCGCCGTCCCGGCGCGCATCGTCGCAGGGCTAGGGCCGGATTGCCCAGCTCCTCCCCGCGCCGTCCCGGCGCGCATCGTCGCAGGGCTAGGTGACGAGCATGACGGAAGTGGACCGCCGCAATTTGCCCGACGGCGTCTTCGGAATGGTTCCGGGACCG
>JAFAQO010000172.1 GCA_019246375.1 Mycobacterium sp.
CACGGCGTTGGCGGCGGCAGTCCTTCAGTCGCCTCATGCTGTGCTCTAAGGTGTAGGACTCGCACATTCTTGGCTTGGAACGGGCACCCCATGCCGCGTAGTAAGACCGTCGAGCTTGCACCTTTGCCAGGGCGATGGCCGTGGCCGTCCTCAACGGCGCCGAAATGCCGCGAAGTTTCAGTTTCTTGAGCCTAAGTTGCACGAACCTTGCAAAGGTTACGTCTGCGCTGGTCGGACGGTGCCCCCGGCAGGACTCGAACCTGCGACCACAAGATTAGAAGTCATCGTAAGCGTGTCCGCCACTGTTCGCCGATGTTCCTAATACCGTTGTGTCTGAACTTGATTCGACACGCACGCAAGTAGGCTCGTACGACCCGCCGCACTTACTCGTCCACCTGCCGCTCGGAAGCTGAAGGGCCGCGTGCGTGGGAATGAAGTTCATCAGCGATTCGCCCTCATCCACAAGCTGGCTTAAGTGGGCGGTCTGTTTGTCGGACAGTTGCTGCTTATGACCTGTCAGCCGCTTGATTTCAACGCTGACTTACTTGAGTCGAGCATCCTGCTCTGGGGTCCACACTTTTGGTTCCTAACGAGGAGATAGCGCACGTCGTCCGGAGAACTGTGTGGTCCTCCGGATGGCGCGCCGAATAAACAGGGGATGAAAATGCCGGGAAACTTGCGGGTCACTCGGCATATCGGCTCAGGACTGCAATCCCGAACCGTACGGGGCGTCGTTTTCGGCGGCGGCACCGGAGCACAGAACGTGCCTTGCGGGTGCTCTGCGGTGCCGTGCGGCGGCCTAATCGCGGTAGCAAAGGCTCAGACTATCAGATGACAACCGCCGTTGTCAGTGAGTGGCCAGCTTCAATTCGAGCAGCTCGGCGCGCGCGATCAGCCATTGCTTGACCGCCTGCCGGCTCCGGACCGCCCCGGTAAACAACACTTCTTCAGTCAGCGTGGCCAGCCGGTGCAGGCATAGCTGCTCAAGCGTGTCGCCGGCCGCGGTGATGGCCTTGACCTTCAAGCACAGCGTGGCGACGGTTACCAGGTCGTCGAGCTGGTTGTCTTCGGTGAGGCCGGTGTCGTCGATGTTCAGCAGGGTTTGCCCATACAGGAATGCGCCGACTAGGTGGCGTTCGTCGTCGTTCATGCAGCGGCTTCCTTTTGTGTTGGCGGTCAATTCGAGGCTCTTGGGATGAACACGATTCCCGGCGTCGTTGAGTTCACGGTGTCAGCTCCTTGTCATGGGCGTTGTCCAAGATTTGCCGCACCCGATCGGTGTAGCCGGGTGAGCGGTCGGTCGGGGCACCGGCCGGTATTGCCGAAGGTGGCGAATCGTCACCTTCGTTGCCACCTTCGCGCCGTTTGCCGCCTTCGTGGGGATCGATAGCCCACACCCACCCGTCACCGAAGCTGGCTTTGCGGCTGCTGATCTTTTGTGTGCTGGACCGTCGACGAGTGAGCTGGTTGGGGTACACCGTTTGCGTACAGCACGGAAAACGGCGACCGGCGAGCCTCGAAAATGGACCTTGACCTGTTGTGCCCCTGTTGTGCCCCCGGCATTGTGCCCCCGGCAGGACTCGAACCTGCGACCACAAGATTAGAAGTCATGTGCTCTATCCACCTGAGCTACGGAGGCAATGCGCAGGTCAGTCTAGCGAACCACGCCACCGAGCCAGTCCGGCCCGCGCGACACCGAACGAAATGTCATGCGGGGCAACGAAGATTCACTAGTATGTGACGCGCGACACAGGTACGCTACCGCTGGCCGTATGCCGCGTCCGGTGGCACACAAGCGTTCGACGTCGAGGAGTGACGTTGCCATGAACATGGCTACGGACGTGACCACCCGTTGTTCGTTGGCAGGTGCCGAGGTATTGCGGCAAGGACGCCACTTGGCGGCTGACGCAGTAGGCACCTACCGTGGCGGTGCGCTGCTGCTCCGCGGCTCGCCATTCGCCGTGCGTTGGTTCGCGGGCTGGCTTTCCGCGGAGTTCCCCCTGCAAGTGGTCACTGGGCATGCGTTGTCCCGGGTCACGCACCCGTCGGTCGGCCGGCTTGCCACGGCCTGGGCGGCGCAGCGGGCGGACCAGATTCTCACCGCCGCGCTCGAGGAGTCGTTCGGCTCGCACTATCGCGACATGGTGTGGCATCCCATCAGCGATCAGCCTGGCTGTGGCCGTCGCGGCGGACTGTTACAGACCGCTGGGCATCGCCGCCGTTATGCGGCGCAGACGTCAAATATCGCGTACGGTCCGGGCGCTCGCGACAACTTGCTGGACATCTGGCGTCCGCCCAGTCTGCCGAATCAGAGTCGGGCGCCGGTGCTCGTGCAGGTGCCCGGCGGGGCGTGGAGCGTCAACGGCAAACGCGGCCAGGCCTATCCGCTGATGAGCCGGATGGTCGAACTCGGCTGGATCTGCGTGTCGATCGACTACAGCAGGAGTCCGCGTAACGCGTGGTCGGCGCAAATCATCGACGTGAAGAGAGCGATCGCGTGGGTGCGCGA
>JAFAQO010000177.1 GCA_019246375.1 Mycobacterium sp.
GGTCCCACCACAGCTCGTCCATGGTGTTGTCGACCGGTTCGACCATGTCAGGGGCGGCGAGGGTGCGAACTCCGACGGGGCCGATGGGCCAGTCCGAATTGAGCATGTCCATGGTCTGCTGCGCGCGCAAACCGGGCGGGGTCCTGATGTCAATCCGCACCCCGGTGCCGGCGGCGTTGGCGGACGGAGTGTGGGGCGGGGCGCAGGCGGGGGCCAGTGCGGCAAGCAGCGCCGCAGCGGCAGTCAGCGCCGAGACCCGGCTCCGGAACTCCCGCGGGCTACGCCGTCGGCTTCGCTGCGGCAACGTCCAACACAACCTCGAATTCCAGCAGCGACGCGCCGGTCGCCACCGGGTTGGCCCGGTGCCCGGCATGGGCCTGGATGGCGGGTCCGGTGGCCCAAGCATGGAAAGCCTCATCGGATTCCCAATGTGTCACGACGAAGTAGCGGTCTTCACCCTTGACCGGGCGCAGTAGCTGAAAGCCCAGGAAACCGGGCTGGTTCTCCACGGCGTGGGCGCGATGGGCGAACCGCTTCTCCAGTTCGGGGCCCGCGTCCGGCGGTACCTCGATTGCGTTGATCTTCACCACTGGCATGCCGCTAGGTTACCGTGCCCGACGTGCCCACCGACCTGCTGACCCGGCGCGGCGGAGAGGGCAAGCCGCTGGTGCTCGTGCATGGCCTGATGGGCCGCGGCAGTACATGGTCGCGTCAGCTTCCTTGGCTGACTCGGCTGGGCACCGTGTACACCTACGATGCGCCGTGGCATCGCGGTCGCAATGTCGCGGATCCATATCCGATCAGCACCGAACGCTTCGTCGCCGACCTTGGTGACGCGGTGACCCCGCTGCAGGCGCCGGCGCGGTTGGTCGGGCACTCGATGGGTGCCCTGCACTCGTGGTGCCTGGCCGCGGCGCGTCCCGAACTGGTCTCTGCCTTGGTTGTGGAGGACATGGCGCCGGATTTCCGTGGCCGTACCACGGGGCCGTGGGAGCCGTGGCTGCACAGCCTGCCGGTCGAATTCTCCTCTCCTGACGAGATATTCGCTGAATTCGGGCCAGTCGCGGGCCAATACTTTCTGGAGGCGTTCGACCGGACCGAGACCGGGTGGCAGCTGCATGGTCACACTTCCCGATGGATCGAGATCGCCGCGGAGTGGGGCACCCGCGACTACTGGGCACCGTGGCGGGCGGTACGCGCCCCGGCCCTGCTCATCGAGGCCGGTAATTCGGTCACTCCGCCGGGACAGATGCGCGCAATGAGCGAAATCGGCCAGTGTACAAAGTATTTGCATGTGCCCGAAGCCGGTCACTTGGTGCACGATGAAGCGCCGCAGGTGTACCGAGACGCCGTCGAATCTTTTCTGACGGCTTGCTAATTCTCTTCCCCTGCCAACGCGAACCGACCGTCGGCGGTCACTGTCACCAACCCGTCGGCCAGCAGGGAATCCAGTGCCCTTTCGCGCTGGGTGGTATCGCTGCGCCACGCGACGTCCAGTTCGGCTTTGCTGACCGGAGAGTTCTTCGCGCGCAGCACATCCAGCAGGCATCCGCGAACCTGGCGGTCGGTTCCCGCGTAGCGCTGGATGCGACGCCCAAGGCCGGCGGTGGGCGGATAACCGGCATGCCGCCAGGTGCACTGGGAAAGCGGGCACAGCCCGCATCGCGGATTACGCGCAGTGCACACCGTCGCCCCGAGTTCCATTAGAGCGGCCGAAAACTGCGGTGCCGCTTCGTCGTCCGGCAACAGCGCCGAGACGTCGGCGTGGTCGCGGGACGCCGACGTTGTACCGGCATCGGCGCGGCCGTGCACGGTGCGCGCCACCACACGGCGCACGTTGGTGTCCACCACGGGTACGGGCTGACGGTAGGCGAAGCACAACACCGCCCGTGCGGTGTAGCCGCCGACACCCGGCAAGGTCAGCAAGGTGTCGACGTCGTCGGGAACCACATCGTTGTGGTCGCGCGCGATCACCGTGGCGCACTCGTGCAAGCGCTTGGCCCGCCGTGGATAGCCCAGCTTGCCCCACGCGCGCAGCACGTCGGCCGGGCTTGCCGCCGCGGTCGCCGACGCTGTGGGCCAGCGCACCACCCAGTCCCGCCAAACCGGCAACACTCTGGCCACCGGGGTCTGCTGCAGCATGAATTCGCTGACCAGGATCTGCCATGCGCTGACGCCGGGATTTCGCCACGGCAGGTCGCGGCGCGCCCGGTCATACCACCCGACAAGTTCGTCTGCGGGGATGGTCATCCGCGGATGCGGCAAGATATCCGTCATGCCCGATCGGAATCCGGTGACCGCGTGGAAGGCACTCAAGGAGGGTAACGAGCGATTCGTCGCTGGGCAGCCCCAGCACCCCAGTCAGAGTGCGGAGCATCGTGCCAGCCTGGTATCCGGGCAACAGCCAATCGCGGCGGTGTTGGGCTGCTCCGATAGCCGAGCAGCCGCCGAAATCATCTTCGACCAGGGTCTGGGCGACCTGTTCGTAATCCGCACCGCCGGCCACGTGCTCGATGCTGCGGTGCTGGGATCGCTGGAGTTCGGGGTCACCGTCTTGAACGTGCCGTTGATCGTGGTCATGGGACACCGGCGTTGCGGTGCGGTCAAAGCCGCGCTGGCCACGCTCGACGATGGCGATATACCCGGGGGCTACGTGCGCGAACTAGTTGAACGCGTGGCGCCGTCAGTGCTGCTGGGCCGTCGCGAGGGGTTGACGACGACGGAGGAGTTCGAGTCGCGCCACGTCAACGAGACGATCGCACAGCTGATGGCACGCTCGGCGAAGATTGCCGAGCGGGTGGCGGCGGGATTGCTGGCGATTGTCGGTCTCATCTACGAGCTGGCCGACGGTCGAGTGGAGCCCACCGAGCATCTCGGCAACATTGGCGAAGAGCCTCTGGGCTGAACTCGGTATCTCGGTGTGACGACGCGGTGGCGGCGTTGCTGTGGGGCTGGTTCTGCTGGCCGCGGACGACCAGCACCGCGACACGCCGACAACGGTCGGACGGATGGCAGTGACCTGGGCTTACGGTGTGAATGTGCTGGACCTTGAACCGCATGGCCCGTTACCGCCGGAAATTTACTGGCGGCGCCGCGGACTAGCGCTGGGGATTGCGGTAGTCGTAATCGGAATAATTGCCGCGATCATCGTCGCTGTCTTCGGCGGCAATGCCGGCGCTAACACCACCGCAGGTAAGCCGGGTTCTTCGCCGGCGCCACAGGCCCACAGCCCGATCGTGCAGCCCGAAGTACAGACACCCATTCCGCCGCCCGACGGCCAGAACCAGGCCCCGGCCCAGGCCGCGACCCCGACCGCGGCGGTGCAACCGCCGCCGATACTCAAGGAAGGCGACGACTGCCCCGACTCGACGCTGGCTGTCAAGGGTTTGACCAACCAACCCCAGTACGCCATCGGTGATCAGCCGAAATTCACAATGGTGGTCACCAACATCGGGTTGGTGGCCTGCAAACGCGATGTCGGGGCCGCGGTGCTGGCCGCCTACGTGTTCTCGCTCGACAACAAGCGGTTGTGGTCCAACCTGGACTGCGCACCGTCCAACGAGACCCTGGTGAAGATGTTCGCCCCGGGCGAGCAGGTGACGACCGCGGTGACCTGGACCGGGATGGGCTCGGCACCGCACTGTCCGCTGCCGCGGCCCGCAATAGGAGCCGGCACCTACAACCTCGTCGTGCAGCTGGGGAATCTGCGCTCAGCACCCGTTCCCTTCGTCCTGGCTGAGCCGTCACCACCGGGCGCGCCACCGCCGCCCGCGCAAGGCGCACCGCCGCAGGCGCCGCTGCCTCAGGTGCCGTCCGGCGAGCCAGGCAACTGACCCCTGATTGCCCGGCTCCTCCGCATCGGTCCCCTCGTAAGCTGGGTGCCCCGGCGCGCTCTGCATCGTCGCCGGGCGACTTCAGTTCAGCGGATCGGCGATCGTGGATTCCGCCAACTGCGACAAGCCTTCCCGCACATGCCGGGCCCACATTGCGCCGATGCCTTCCACCGACTGCAGATCGCTGGCGCTGGCCGCCAGCAGGTTCTGCAATGTTCCGAACGTCCGCACCAGCAGATCGACATGGGCGAACTGCAGGCGTGGAATAGCGGCCATCGCACGGTAACCGCGCGCGCTGATCGCCGAGTCCTGCGCCTCGGCCGTCGACGGGTATCCGAAAACCTTTGCTAGCACCGTGAAATCGAGCAGCTCAGTGTCCGAGAGGGCGTCCAGCTCGTCGAGCGTGGCCGCCACCTGCGCAGTGGATGGCGGTTCGGGGTTGGCGTGGTAGTCGCGCACAATCAATTCGCGGGCGGTGTCGTTGCCGCCGAGTAGCTCCTCCAGCTGCAGCCGCAATTGACGTCCGTCGGTGCCCAGTTCGACGGCGTCGTTGTCGATCACCAGCCCGATCCGGCGGACCAACTCGAGCCGCTGCACCACCGTCATAACCTCGCGCAGCGTAACGAAATCTTCGATCTCGGCCCTCGACAGTTGGCGGTTAACCTCGTCGAGCCGCGCCTTATAGCGTTCCAGGGTGGCGATGGCCTGGTTGGCCCGCGAGAGTATGGTCGCCGAGTCGGCCAGCACGTGGCGTTCTCCGGCGACATAAACGGTCACGATGTTCATCGAGTGGCTGACCGAGATCACCGGGTAACCCGTCTGAATGGCGGCTCTTTCGGCCGAGCGATGCCGGGTCCCTGATTCGTCGGTAGGTATGGATGGGTCGGGAACCAGCTGCACGTTGGCCCGCACGATGCGGCTGCCGTCGGTAGACAACACGACGGCTCCGTCCATCTTCGACAGCTCTCGCAACCGGGTCGGCGCATAGCGAATGTCGAGTGAGAAACCGCCATCGCAGATCGCTTCGACGCCGTCGTCGTAGCCCAGTACGATCAGGGCACCGGTACGGCCGCGCAGGATGCGCTCCAGTCCGTCGCGTAGCGCAGTACCCGGCGCCAGACGCCTGGCTATCTCACGCAGGGCGGGACGAGCCGTCGGCGCCGTGCCGTCCGCGGTGGCTTCCCCCGGGTTCATCGCCAACCATTTTGCCCTGTGCCGGGGTTGTCGGGTGGCGTGTCCACCAGATACAGCGGCGGTCGCGTCTCGCGGCGGTCTTCGGCGAGGTCAAGCAAGTGGTCAAGCGCCGCAACGACGGTGGCCGCTTCCAGTGCGCGCAACCCCTTGGGCACCGCGCCGCCACCGGGCGGAATCAGCGCCGTGGTGAACCCTTGGCGGAGGGCTTCGGCCAGCCGCCGTTCCATCCCATTGACCCGCCGCAGGTCGCCCGACAGACCCACCTCACCGATGGCCACCGCCGTGGTTGGCAGCGGCAGATCCGCATAGGCCGAGGCCAGCGCGCTCGCGACCGCGAGATCCGTCGACGGATCAGTCAGCCGCATACCGCCGACGGTGGATAGGTAGACGTCGTTGATGCCAATCCGCAAGCGGGCGTGCTTCTCCAGCACGGCGGTGATCATCGCCGCCCGGGCGTGGTCGATACCGCTGACCGCTCGCCGCGGTGACCCATTCGCCGGTCTGGCCAGCAACGCCTGGACCTCACCGATAAGCGGTCGCTTCCCGTCGAGCGTCACCGTGATCGCAGTGCCCGGCACCGGTTCCGGCCGCTGATCCAGGAACAGACCTGACGGGTCGGCGACAGCTTCTATTCCGCGGTCCCCGAGAACAAAACATCCCACCTCGTCGGCAGCACCGAACCGGTTCTTGACGCCGCGGACGATCCGCAACGCCGAGCTGCGGTCACCCCCCTCGAAATGCAGTACCACGTCGACGAGATGCTCGAGCGAACGCGGTCCGGCAATGGCCCCGTCCTTGGTGACATGACCGACCAGGACCATTGCGACTCCGCTGGCCTTGGCGGCAGCAGTCAGCGCGGTGGTCACCGCACGCACTTGGGTGACGCCACCGGTGACACCGTCAGCCTCGGTGGTGGAGATGGTCTGTACCGAGTCGACGATGACGAGCGTGGGTTGCATCGCATCGATGTGACCCAGCACCGTGTCGAGGTCGGCGTCGGCGGCCAGGTACACCTCGTCGTGGCTGCAGCCGGTCCGGTCGGCGCGCATCCGAATCTGGCCGACGGACTCCTCGCCGGACACGTACAGCGCCCTTTGCCCCGACAGCGCCCACCGGTGCGCAACCTCGAGCAGCAACGTCGACTTACCCACTCCGGGATCACCTGCCAACAACGTCACCGAGCCGGGTACCACCCCGCCGCCGAGCACCCGGTCGAATTCGCTGACGCCGGTGGGGCAGTGCCGGGCCCGATCCGGCTCGATGGAGCTGATCGGAACAGCCGCCGACGACGGGACCCGCGAGCGCCGATTAATTGCCCCGAGCGCGGTGATCACGGCCACTTGGTCGACGGTGCCCCACGTGCCGCACTCCAGGCAGCGTCCTACCCATTTCGCGGTGACGTGGTGACATTCCGAGCAGCGGTACTGCGAACGCGCTTTGGCCACGCCGTGACCGTATCGGGCGGGTACGACAGGTCGGCAGTTACCGATGCTGGGTTGGCGCCGGCGTTTGCTCTGGCGGTGCTTCCCCTCCTGCGGAAATCGGCACCTGGATGCTGGTGCTTCCCGCCTTCTCGAAGTCGAAGGTGAACGGATAGGTGAATCCGTTGCTGATCGGTTTGTTCAGCGCCACGGTTGCCTTAGCCGCGTCGGCCGGCTCAATGACATCAAGCGCTTTGATGTTCTGACCCTCGGGGGACCCGATGAACAGCACGCCACCGGGCGGCAGTCGGGTGTCACCGCTCAGCGTCACCGTGCCGATGTCGCTGGTGATCCGGACCAGCTTGTCCGGGACGTCCGGCGACTGGTTGCTGGCCATCAGCACAAGTTCGACCGTTTGGCCGGGCTGTAGAAAGTCACTGCTTTGCTCCGCGCGGATATATACGTTGCGCAGCGCCACTTGCTTGACCGTACCTGCGGCGCCGTTGACGGCGGGTTCCTGCACCGAGGTCTGCGCGATCTGACCGCTGCCGCACCCGGTGAGCACCGCGACGAGGAGGGCAAGGCAACTCGCCGCCAGCCCGGCGACCGTAGGGGTCCGGCGCAGGCGGGTGTTGAAGCGGTTCACTCAAAGCCTCCTGCTCAGCGGTCCCGGTTCGACTATGCAGAGTAGTAGGAAGCGTCGCTCGGCGGTAGCTGAGGGCCTCAGAGCAGCCCAGGAGGGTTCGCGATGCGGCGGCGCTGGTCCCTCAGCCGGCTCTCTGCAGGTACGGCCCTTGCATGAATTTGCTCTTCTGTCAACCCCCATTATTGACCTGCGGTGCCCCTGACCTGCACCGTTGTTCCACACGCGTCGGGGCCCCGTGTTAGCATGGAGTATCGAAAGGGGCTCGAATCAAATGATTTTTAAGGTCGGAGACACCGTTGTCTATCCACACCACGGTGCTGCGTTAATTGAGGCGATCGAAACCCGCACGATCAAAGGCGAACAAAAAGAATACCTCGTCTTAAAGGTGGCGCAGGGCGACCTCACAGTTCGAGTGCCCGCCGAAAATGCCGAGTATGTCGGCGTGCGCGACGTCGTCGGAGAGGAAGGCCTGGACAAGGTGTTCCAGGTGCTTCGCGCCCCGCATACCGAAGAGCCGACCAACTGGTCGCGCCGCTACAAAGCCAATCTGGAGAAATTGGCATCCGGTGATGTCCACAAGGTGGCTGAGGTGGTTCGTGACCTGTGGCGCCGCGACCAAGAGCGCGGGCTGTCCGCTGGCGAAAAACGCATGCTGGCCAAGGCCCGGCAGATTCTCGTCGGCGAATTGGCGCTCGCCGAAAACACCGACGACGCCAAGGCGGAGACCATTCTCGACGAGGTTTTGGCCGCCGCGTCCTGAATGGCCGTAGTCGCGGTGGTCCCGGCCGCCGGATCGGGGGAGCGGCTAGCTGCCGGTTTACCGAAAGCCTTCTTGAGCCTCGGCGGGCGCACTCTCGTCGAACGGGCCGTTGGCGGCCTGCTGGAGTCCGGAGTTGTCGACCACGTCGTGGTGGCGGTGCCCGCCGACCGCGTCGATGAGGCCAAGCTGATGTTGGGTCACACCGCTGAGGTAGTCGTCGGCGGTGTGGACCGCTGCGAGTCGGTGAGCCTGGCATTGTCGGCTGTCGGAAAGCCGGAGTTCGTGCTGGTCCACGATGCCGCGCGGGCCTTGACGCCACCGGCGTTGATCGTCCGCGTGGTCGAGGCGCTGCGCGACGGCCGTTCGGCGGTGGTGCCCGCGCTGCCGGTGCCCGACACAATCAAGGCAGTCGACGCCAACGGCATGGTCCTCGGTACGCCGGAGCGGGCCGGGCTGCGAGCGGTGCAGACCCCGCAGGGATTCGCCAGCGAACTGTTATTGCGCGCGTACAAGTGCGTAACCAAGCCTGAATTCACCGACGACGCGTCGCTGGTCGAGAATGTCGGTGGCCAGGTCCATGTGGTCGAGGGGGACCCGCTGGCCTTCAAGATCACCAACCGGCTGGACCTGCTGCTGGCCCGTGCGATCGTCGGCCGGTGAACGCGCTACCCCGTATCGGTCTGGGCACCGACGTGCATCCGGTGGAACCCGGACGTCCCTGTCGGCTGCTGGGCCTGCTGTTTGCCGGCGCTGACGGCTGCGGTGGCCATTCCGACGGCGATGTCGCCGCCCACGCGCTTTGCGACGCGCTGCTGTCGGCGGCCGGCCTGGGTGACATCGGCGGCGTGTTCGTCGTCGACGATCCGCGCTGGGCTGGCGTCAGCGGCGCCGACATGCTGCGTCATGTGCGCGACCTGCTCGAAGCCAACCGGTGGCGAATCGGCAATGCCGCGGTACAGGTGATCGGCAACCGGCCCAAGGTCGGCCCGCGCCGCGCCGAGGCACAGGACTTGTTGTCCGATCTGCTCGGCGCCCCGGTGTCGGTCTCGGCGACTACCACCGATGGTCTTGGGTTGACCGGGCGTGGTGAGGGCTTGGCCGCAATCGCCACGGCGTTGGTGGTAGCGGTCTAGACGAGCGACGATGCGGGCGGCGGAGCGGGCCGAGGAGGGTCCCTGCTCAGCCAGGAAGAGCGCGGCAAACGGTGTCTAGCCCGGTAAGCTGGCACGTCGTGACCGAAAGCGTCCTGCGGCTACATGACACGGCTACTGGGGTCGTGCGCGATTTCGTTCCGCTGCGGCGCGGGCACGTCTCGATCTACCTGTGCGGCGCCACTCCACAAGGTCTGCCGCACATCGG
>JAFAQO010000070.1 GCA_019246375.1 Mycobacterium sp.
TTGGTCCGGGCGGTTGCCGTAGGACTGACCGACACCGGGTTGTTGCGTCGCGGCCAGGGTCGGGTCAAGCGGCCCGGGCGGTGTTGGCGGCTGCCTTCTGGCAGTGGCCGACGATCCGCGGTCGTCGATGAGTGTGGCGGCGGTGTCACTTGTAACCGGTGCCCCGCTGAGGGCCTGTTGAGCGGCGGTGGCCAACTCGCTGGCGGCTTGGTAGCGCTCCTCAGGCTTCTTGGCCATGCCGCGGGCGATGACGTCGTCGAACCCGGCCGGAATAGCGGGGTTGAGGCTCGAGGGCTTAGGCGGATCGAGGTGCAGATGACCGGCGATCTGCTGTTCGATGGTGCCGGGATAGGGCGGCGTGCCCGTGAGGCATTCATACAGCACGCAGGCCAGTGAGTAGACGTCGGCGGTAGTGTCGGCGATTCCATCCCGGAAGCGCTCGGGCGCCATGTAGGCGAAGGAGCCGATGACGGAGCCCGTCTGAGTCAGTTTGGTCGCCGTGGCGTAGTGGGCGATGCCGAAGTCGATCAGATACACGAACTCGTCGCTGGTTATCAGCGCGTTCGACGGTTTGATGTCGCGGTGCACCAGCCCATGCTTATGGGCAACAGTCAGCGCGGTGGCCAGTTGCTGGACCACCTTAACCGCCAGCGTCGGGCTCAGCGGCCCCTTACGCTTCAGCACAGTCTCCAGGTCAACGCCATCAATGATCGGCATCACCAGATACAGGCGGCCATCGATTTCCCCGGCGTCATGGATGGGAACGATGTGTGGCTCGGTCAGTCGGGCAGCAACCAGGGCTTCGCGGCGAAACCGTTCCTGATACCCCGGCAGCGCGCCCATTTCCTCGGGTAACACCTTGATCGCCACATCGCGGCCCATGACGGTGTCATGGGCCCTGAACACATTGCCCATGCCACCTTCGCCGATCACCTCGACCAGCCGGTAGCGTCCAAACACCTCATCCACGGCCCGCGTCCTTTGCCGCCGCCATGGCGGGGATGCTACCTGCAGCCGTCACTGCCACAATCGCGGGCGTGGACTTCCGCAACATCGCCATCGTCGCGCACGTCGACCACGGCAAGACGACATTGGTCGACGCCATGTTGCGGCAGTCCGGAGCGCTGCGCGAGCGCGGCGGACTGACAGAACGGGTGCTGGATACCGGTGACTTGGAGCGGGAAAAAGGCATCACGATCCTGGCGAAGAACACAGCTGTGCATCGCCACCACCCGGACGGCAGCATCACCGTGATCAACGTGATCGACACCCCGGGCCACGCCGACTTCAGCGGCGAGGTGGAACGCGGGCTGTCGATGGTCGACGGGGTGCTGCTGCTGGTCGACGCCTCCGAGGGCCCGTTGCCGCAAACCCGGTTCGTGCTGCGCAAGGCGCTGGCCGCGTACCTGCCGGTGATCCTCGTCGTCAACAAGACCGACCGATCCGACGCTCGCATCGCCGAGGTGGTCGAGGCCAGCCACGACCTGCTCCTCGACGTCGCCTCCGACCTCGACGAGGAAGCGGCCAAGGCGGCCGAGGAAGCACTCGGGATTCCGACGCTGTACGCGTCCGGGCGCGCCGGCGTGGCCAGCACCACGGCGCCGCCCGACGGCCAGGTTCCCGAGCGAGACAACCTCGACCCGCTGTTCGACGTGCTGCTGCAGCACATTCCGCCACCCAGCGGCGACCCCGACGCACCACTGCAGGCGCTGGTGACCAACCTCGACGCGTCGGCGTTCCTGGGCCGGCTGGCCCTGATCCGTATCTACAACGGCCGGCTGGCCAAGGGTCAGCAGGTGGCGTGGCTGCGCGAGCTCGACGGCGAACCCGTCGTCGCCACGGCGAAGATCACCGAACTGTTGGCCACCGAGGGTATCGAGCGCAAGCCGACCGCGGAGGCCGTCGCCGGTGACATCGTCGCGGTCGCCGGCGTCCCCGAGATCATGATCGGCGACACACTGGCTGACCCGGCGAATCCCGTTGCCCTTCCGCGAATCACCGTCGACGAGCCGGCGATTTCGGTGACCATCGGCACTAACACCTCCCCGCTGGCGGGCAAGGTGCCCGGGCACAAGCTGACCGCACGGATGGTCAAAGCCCGGCTGGACACCGAGCTGGTCGGCAACGTGTCCATCCGGGTGCTCGACATCGGCCGGCCCGACGCCTGGGAGGTGCAGGGCCGCGGTGAGCTGGCGTTGGCCGTGCTGGTCGAGCAGATGCGGCGGGAGGGATTCGAGCTGACCGTCGGCAAGCCACAGGTGGTCACCCGGACTATCGACGGGCGGCTGCATGAGCCGTTCGAAGCGCTGACCATCGACTGCCCGGAAGAGTATGTCGGCGCGATCACTCAGTTGATGGCCGCGCGCAAAGGCCGAATGGTTGAGATGGCCAATCACACGACCGGCTGGGTGCGGATGGATTACGTGGTGCGCAGCCGCGGGCTGGTCGGGTGGCGCACGGATTTCCTCACTGAGACCCGCGGGACCG
>JAFAQO010000373.1 GCA_019246375.1 Mycobacterium sp.
CGGGACTGGTGAGCAGCAGTCGGCAAGGACGGCAACGTATCTGGATGGTGAGGACCGAACCGCTGGCCCAGGCAAGCGATTACCTGGACCAGTTGTCGCGTCGTTGGGATGCCGCCCTCGACCGGTTGCGCGCGTATGTCGAAGAGGACGGTTAGCGCCGGTTTAGTTGATCAAGCTGTGTGATCAGCTTTTTCGGCGCAACCATCCGAAATGAGGCGTCGACCAGCTCGGCGACCTCGGCCCAGTCAACAGTCCCTAACGTGAAGTCCAGTCCGAGCCAGCCGTGTGGGCCCAAGTAAGCGGGATAGAAGACGCGGGCATCTTGTTCGAGCGCCTTGCGCTCGGCTTGGTCCGGCTTGAACAACACCGAGTGCGGGAACGCTTTGAGCTCACCGCCGTGCGCCGCCTTGGAGTTACCGCCGTACATCGCGAACATCTTCGGCGCGCAGAACACCGGCCTGCCCCAGGAAACCTTCTCGAACGCACCGGGAAAGCCCAGCGCGAGGCGCCGGAGCTCGGCCAGCCCCAGGTCGTCGTCGCGAAACATGACGGGATGCGGCATGGTGTCACGATAGCCAGGCCTGCTCTGTATGTCGGCGTCCTGGAGATAGCCTGCCAAGGTGAGCTCGGCAGAGGCTGATCCGATCGCGCCCGAGGTGCGGCGGCAGTGGCGGGAGCTGGCCGACGAAGTTCGGGAGCACCAGTTCCGCTACTACGTGCGCGATGCGCCGACCATCTCCGACGCGGAGTTCGACAAACTCCTGGGTCGCCTGGCTGCCCTCGAGGAGCAATACCCCGAACTGCGCACCCCTGACTCGCCTACCCAATTGGTCGGGGGTGCGGGGTTCGCCACTGATTTCCTGCCTGCCGAGCATCTCGAGCGGATGCTGAGCCTGGACAACGTGTTCAGCGCCGATGAGCTCATCGCCTGGATGAGCCGAATTCGCGCCGAGATCGGTGACGACGCGCATTTCCTGTGCGAGCTCAAGATCGACGGGGTTGCACTGTCCCTGGTGTATCGGGACGGGCGCCTGATCCGGGCGGCGACCCGCGGCGATGGCCGCACCGGCGAAGATGTGACGCTCAACGCCCGCACGATTGACGAAGTCCCCGAGCGGTTGCGGCCCAGTGGCGATTTTCCGGTGCCCGAGGTGCTCGAGGTGCGCGGCGAGGTGTTCTTCCGGGTGGCCGACTTCGAGGCGCTCAACGCCGCGCTGGTCGCCGACGGCAAGGCGCCGTTCGCCAATCCACGCAACAGTGCCGCGGGCTCGCTTCGGCAGAAGGATCCCGCGGTGACCGCCCGGCGCAAGCTCCGGATGATCTGCCACGGGGTGGGCCATATCGAAGGCTTTCGCCCACGTACGCTGCATGACGCGTATCTGGCGCTGGGGGCCTGGGGCCTGCCGGTGTCCGAGCACACCACGCGGGTGGACGGGGTCGCCGCCGTGCAGGAGCGGATCAGCTACTGGGGTGAGCACCGCCACGACGTGGCGCACGAAATCGACGGTGTAGTCGTCAAAGTCGACGAGGTAGCGCTGCAGCGCAGGCTCGGTTCGACGTCGCGGGCCCCGCGTTGGGCCATCGCCTACAAGTACCCGCCCGAAGAGGCGCAGACCAAGCTGCTCGATATCCGGGTGAACGTCGGCCGCACCGGGCGAGTCACGCCGTTCGCCTTCATGACCCCGGTCAGGGTCGCCGGGTCGACGGTGGGGCTGGCCACCCTGCACAACGCCTCAGAGGTCAAACGCAAGGGCGTACTGATTGGCGACACCGTGATGATCCGCAAAGCCGGCGATGTGATTCCCGAGGTGCTCGGGCCCATCGTCGACCTGCGCGACGGCAGCGAACGCGAATTCGTCATGCCCACAACGTGTCCCGAGTGCGGTACCACGTTGGCGCCGGCCAAGGAGGGCGACGCCGACATCCGCTGTCCCAATGCCCGGTCCTGCCCGGCGCAACTGCGGGAACGTGTGTTTCACGTCGCCAGCCGTGGTGCGCTCGACATCGAGGGTCTGGGCTATGAAGCGGGCATCGCGCTGCTGAAGGCGCACGTCATCACAGATGAGGGTGACCTGTTCAGCCTCACCGAGGACGACCTGTTGCGCACCGAGCTCTTCCGGACGAAAGCAGGTGAGCTGTCGGCCAACGGCAGACGGCTGCTGGCCAATCTCGACAAGGCCAAAGCTGCACCGCTGTGGCGGGTGCTGGTGGCCCTGTCGATCCGGCACGTCGGGCCTACAGCCGCCCGTGCGCTGGCGACCGAATTCGGCAGTCTGGAGGCGATCACGTCGGCGTCGACCGAGCAGCTGGCCGTGGTCGAGGGTGTCGGACCGACCATCGCCGCCGCGGTCACCGAGTGGTTCACCGTCGATTGGCATCGCTCGATCGTCGACAAGTGGCGGGCCGCCGGGGTGCGGATGGCCGACGAGCGCGACACCTCCGTGCCGCGCACGTTAGAGGGACTGACCATCGTGGTCACCGGGTCGCTGACCGGCTTCTCTCGCGACGACGCCAAAGAGGCCATCGTGGCGCGCGGCGGCAAGGCCGCCGGCTCAGTGTCGAAGAAGACCAACTACGTTATCGCCGGTGATTCGCCCGGATCGAAGTATGACAAGGCCGTCGAGCTGGGTGTGCCGATCCTCGACGAGGACGGCTTCCGAAAGTTGTTGGCGCAGGGGCCGCCTGACACTTCCGCCGCGCAGTAACCGCGGATGCGACTATCCGCCGGGTTGGGGTTCACCACGACACCGGTAGTTCGACGAGACCACCGGCCAGCACGTCACTACGGGCAGTCAGCATCGCGGGATCCACTGTCAAATGCACCGACGGAAATCGTGGAATGAGTTGCGCAAATACCGCCTTCATCTCGATACGCGCCAGAGGCGCTCCGATGCAATAACGTGCGCCGTATCCGAAGGTGACATGAGTGACTTCCCTGCGGGCTATGTCCAGACGGTCCGGTTCGCCGAACACGGCCGGGTCGTGGTTCGCCGATCCGATGTCGAGCACCACTAGGTCTCCGGCGTGGATCGGAACACCGTCGATCTCGAAGTCCGCGCGCGCATAGCGGGGAACGCCGCCGACGCCGCCGCCAAAGGTGGCTGCCCGCAACAGCTCCTCGACTGCGGCCGAAATCAGCTCGGGGTTATTAAGAAGCGCGCACCGCTGGTCGGGATTCGTCAACAACATCAATGCCCCGAATCCGATGGCAACCACGGTGGTCTCATGGCCAGCGAAAAGCAACGCCATCGCCATCGTTGCGGCCTCGAAGTCGGAGACCCCGTCGGTCGCGCACAGCCGGGATATCACGTCGTTGGCGGGATGAGCGCGCTTGTCTTGGACCAACTTCATGCTGTAGGCAAACAGCTCCGCCAGGCCATGCTCGGAGCGGGTGTGATCGCGCACGTCGGCAGTGTCCTGAGTCCACTGACGGAATTGACCACGATCGGAGTAGGGCACACCCAGTAGCTCGCAGATTACCAAAATCGGCAGTGGCACCGCCAAGTTCGCATGCAAGTCGGCCGGCGGCCCGTGCTCTGCCAACTCGTCCAGCAGCCCGGCGGTAAGCGCTACGACTCTCGGTGCCAGCGTCCGCAGATGGCCGGGCGAGAAGTGCGGCTGCAGGAGTGAACGCATCCGGGCGTGGTCGGCCTCTTCGGTGTCGAAGTTGCCTAACGGGCCACCGAATAACGCCGACTCCCCGATGCGCGCGGCGGTGCTGGGCTTCCGATGAGCACGACCGAGTCGATCGTCGTCGAGCAGATGACGCACTTCGGCATAGCCGGTGACCAGCCACGCCTGGTGGCCTGTCTGGGTGCGGACCCGGTGAACGGTGCCCTGCGACTGCAATGCGCGCAGTTGCGGTGCGAGCTGAAGGGGATGGGTCTGCGGGAACGGCAGCTGTGGTCGTGTGATCACTGCGTACTCCAGGTGAAGCATGGCTTGTATAAGGCAGAATAAACAAGATTAGTTGTAAATTGGTCCCTGTACAACAGGAGGTCGTGGTGACCGTTACCCGAGCCGAGCCGACTCGACGGCTGCCCCGCGTGCAACGGCGTCAACAAATCCTCGGGGCCGCCACTCGCGCCTTTGCCCGGGCCGGCTTCACAAACACCAGCCTCGAGGCCATCGCAGCGGAAGCCGCTGTCACTCCTGTAATCCTGTACCGGCACTTCGCCTCGAAGGCCGACCTTTATCGGGAAGTGCTCGATAACGGTTACACCCGGCTTCGTCAGGCCACCGGGGCGGACGACTTCGACGACGGCAGCATCCCCGCGCTGATAAGCGCGGCCGCAGCCGATCCGGACGCCTTCCGGCTGCTGTTCCGCTACGCCGCCCGCGAACCCGAATTCCGAGACGTAATCGAAGCCCTCAGTGAGGGCTGGACTGAGATCACGCGCCGCCACCTAGCGGTCATCGACGACATGCGGTGGCAAAGCTGGGCAGCTCGACTTCTGCCGACCCTGACAACGGAGGCCGTCATCGCCTGGTTGGATGCTGGCCAACCCGACCCGGATCAAGCCGCCAGCCGCATCCGTCACCTCATCGACGCGGTGCTGGCTGCTGGCCACTCGCAGTGATTGAGCACCTGGCAAGTCCTGGCGCATGGCGACGACGGGCGGTCGAGCAGCTATTGGCGGGTTTTCAGCGCATCATCGTCGCCACAATTCCGGCCAGATAGCCAAGCCGCGCCACCTCCGAAGGGCGGAATGCCGGCCCGCCCGGTCGGCCCAGCAGCACCGCGGTGTGGGGATTGCCCAGCGGCGCGGCGACCAGGGTGGTGTCCATATCGCGCCAGGCCTTGGGCACCCACTCGGCTGTTGCGTCCAGCGACTCGGCACGCTCGAGTGGCAGCCACGGCGCCGAATCCACTTTGGTTTCCGGCGCACTCGCGCTGCCCACCACAATCTCAAGCTCAGCTTGGGAACCACGCATCACCGTGCACCAGCCCACCCGCAGCACCCGCGGCGCCTCGTCGGCCAATACCTGCAGCTTGCCTGACTTGCCGCCGGCCGCGGCGATGTGGTCAAGAAGCTCCAATTCGCGGTGGGCCTCCAGGAGCCCTGTGTGCGGCCGGACGGTGTCCACCCGCACACCATTGAGCGCCTCGGCGGCAGTCAGCAGCCTGTCCGGCAGCGCCCCCGGGGGCAGCTCGACCACCAGATCGTCGATCGCATAACCGGAGCCCCGTTCGACCACGTCGAGCGACAGGATGTCGGCTCCTACCGAACCCAGCGCCACAGCCAGCGAGCCCAAGCTGCCCGGTCGGTCGGCCAGCTGGACGCGCAGCAAATAGGAAGGCACGCGCAACACTGTTACACAGCAATGCGCCCGCAGCACTCCGGCTAGGCTTTTCGCCCCAGCTGAGCGTGACGCCACGGTCACGCTCAGTACCGAGCGTGACGACAAGGTCAAGCTCGCGGGCGAAACGCAATGTTTGATTGCCCGGTTCCTCCTCGCGCCGTCCTGCGGCGCGCATCGTCGCCCGGCTAGGCTTTTCGCTCGTGTCCCAGATCTCCCGCGACGAGGTGGCCCACCTTGCACGGCTGGCCCGGCTCGCGTTGACCGACGCCGAACTGGACAGCTTCGCCAGCCAACTCGACGCCATCCTGACCCACGTCAGTCAGATCCAGGCCGTCGATGTCACCGGCGTGGCGCCGACCGACAACCCGCTCAAGGATGTCAACGTCACCCGCCCGGACGAGACCGCGCCGTGCCTGACCCAACAGGAGGCGCTGGCCGAGGCACCTGAAGCCGTCGACGGTCGCTTCGCCGTCCCTCAGATTCTCGGGGAAAGCCAGTGAGCGACATCGTCCGGTTGGATGCCGCGACTCTGGCCGCCAAGATTGCCGACCGCGAGCTGTCGTCGACCGAGGTCACCCAGGCTTGCCTGGACCAGATCGCCGCGACCGACGATAAATACAACGCCTTCCTGCACGTGGCAGCCGATCGGGCGCTGTCGGCCGCAGCCGCCGTCGACAAATCTTTGGCCGCCGGCCAGCAGCCGACCTCGGCGCTGGCCGGGGTGCCGCTGGCCCTCAAAGACGTATTCACCACGACTGACATGCCGACCACGTGCGGATCTAAGATCCTGCAGGGCTGGCACTCCCCATACGACGCCACCCTCACCGCACGACTGCGGAATGCCGGGATCCCGATTCTGGGCAAAACCAACATGGACGAGTTCGCGATGGGCTCGTCGACTGAAAACTCCGCCTACGGCCCCACGCGCAACCCGTGGAACGTCGAGCGGGTGCCGGGCGGCTCCGGCGGGGGCAGCGCGGCAGCTCTGGCCGCGTTCCAGGCGCCGCTGGCCATCGGATCGGACACCGGCGGCTCGATCCGACAGCCCGCCGCCCTGACCGCCACCGTCGGTGTCAAACCCACTTACGGCACGGTGTCGCGGTACGGCCTGGTCGCGTGTGCGTCGTCGCTGGACCAGGGTGGTCCCTGTGCGCGCACCGTCCTCGACACCGCGCTGTTGCATCAGGTGATCGCCGGACACGACAGCCGCGACTCCACCTCGGTCGACGCGCCGGTGCCCGATGTGGTCGGCGCCACAAAGGCCGGGGCGGACGGCGATCTGCGCGGTGTGCGTGTCGGTGTGGTGCGACAGCTGCGCGGTGAGGGCTACCAGTCCGGGGTGCTGGCGTCTTTCAACGGTGCCGTCGAGCAGCTGACCGCACTGGGCGCGGAGGTAACCGAAGTCGACTGTCCGCACTTCGATCACGCGCTGGCGGCCTACTACCTGATCCTGCCGTCGGAGGTGTCGAGCAATCTGGCCCGGTTCGACGCGATGCGCTACGGCCTGCGGGTCGGCGATGACGGGACACACAGCGCCGAAGAAGTGATGGCGCTGACCAGGGCCGCCGGATTCGGGCCGGAAGTCAAGCGGCGCATCATGATCGGCACCTACGCGCTGTCGGCGGGTTATTACGACGCCTATTACAACCAGGCGCAGAAGGTGCGCACATTGATCGCCCACGACCTCGACGAGGCCTATAAATCCGTTGACGTGCTGGTGTCGCCGGCGACTCCCACCACCGCGTTCCGGTTAGGGGAGAAGGTCGACGACCCGCTCGCGATGTATCTGTTCGACCTGTGCACACTGCCACTGAACCTCGCCGGTCACTGCGGCATGTCGGTGCCGTCCGGGCTATCGGCGGACGACAACCTGCCAGTCGGGCTGCAGATCATGGCCCCGGCGCTGGCCGACGATCGGCTCTACCGGGTGGGCGCGGCCTATGAGACCGCCCGCGGGTCCTTGCCGTCAGCGATCTAAGCCCGATTGTCCGGCTCCTCCTCGGGCCGTTGCGGCCCGCATCGTCGCCGAACTGGGCCCGATTGTCCGGCTCCTCCTCGGGCCGTTGCGGCCCGCATCGTCGCCGAACTAAGATTCGCTGCCGCAACGCCTGGCAGGGGGCAAGATTAGGGCATGCGGATCGGGCTTCTCACCGGAGGCGGCGACTGTCCTGGCCTCAATGCGGTCATCCGGGCGGTGGTGCGCACCTGTGACTCCCGCTACGGCTCGTCGGTAGTCGGGTTCCAGAACGGCTTTCGCGGGCTGCTGGAGAACCGGCGCATCCAGTTGCACAACGACGACCGCAACGACCGACTGCTGACCAAGGGCGGCACGATGCTCGGCACCGCCCGGGTGCACCCAGAGAAGCTGCGGGCGGGACTGACCCAGATCATGCAGAGCCTGGACGACAATGGCATCGACGTACTGATCCCGATCGGCGGTGAGGGTACGCTGACCGCCGCCCACTGGCTTTCTGAGGAGAACGTTCCCGTCGTCGGGGTGCCCAAGACCATCGACAACGACATCGACTGCACGGACGTGACTTTTGGCCACGACACCGCTTTGATGGTCGCTACCGATGCCATCGACCGGTTGCACAGCACCGCCGAATCCCACCAGCGGGTGATGCTGGTGGAAGTAATGGGGCGGCACGCCGGCTGGATTGCGCTGAACGCCGGGCTGGCTAGTGGGGCACACATGACGCTGATCCCCGAACAGCCCTTCGACGTCGAAGAAGTGTGCCGGTTGGTCAAACGGCGCTTCCAGCGCGGCGACTCCCACTTCATCTGCGTAGTTGCCGAAGGTGCGAAACCGGCCGAGGGCTCGATGAAGCTAGTCGAGGGCGGCATGGACGAGTTCGGTCATGAACGATTCACCGGGGTTGCTGCGCAACTGGCGGCCGAGGTCGAGAAACGTATCAACAAAGACGTACGGGTGAC
>JAFAQO010000380.1 GCA_019246375.1 Mycobacterium sp.
CATTCGGCGCCGGACTGGCCGGTGTGGTGGTGAACGCCGCCGAGGGCGGCGCCGTCGTGGCGGCCCGCTCGTTGTTCGCGGTGTTCGTGGTGCTGGCCACTGCCGGGGCCCCCGCTTCCTACCGCGCCACCCGCGCAAAGCGCGCAGGGCTTGAGCCCTCTTGCCCGAGCGCTTAGCTGCTTAAGCACGTAGGCCACAGCCTGATTGCTGCTCCCGTCGGCCAGCACCCCAAAGCCCGCTTTCAGCGGGTGGACTTGACGACTTGGGTGCGATGGAATTGCCACCGCTCGACAATGTGGAACCCGAGTTCGCCGGCGAACTGATAGGCGGGCGCGCGCCCCAAAACCCGCCCGGGCGGCAGAGATCTGCCAATTTGGTGGTCGGGCAGTGTCTTGTCGTGGTTGGAAATCGTCCACACCGTGGCGCATTTGTTCAGCCGATCGATGACCAGCCAGACCGCCACGTGGCCATCCCACAGGGTGCCGTGTTCGGGTCCCCGTGGGCCCCGGCCGACGTCGATCAGTGGCCGGAAGGCTGCCGGCCGAGTCGACACCAGCGCGCGGATCGGCCCGGGTGCCCAGTGGACGGTGTTGTCGATCAGCAGGCAGTCTCCGGTCGCGGCGTGCACGGCGATGAGGTCGGCCACCTGACTGTAGTCCCAACCCTCTTTGGCGTACCTCGTTCGTTGCGAGAAAAGGTAATTCGGTAAGGCGGCGGCAGCGAAGACGAGCAGCACTGCGGCGATGACCCACGGTTTTTTGACGATGGCGACAATGCAGATTGCCAGCACGACGGCCATCGCCGGTGCGGTGAAGATCAAGTAACGCGGGAAGTAGACCGGTTTGCTGATCGCCGAATAGATCAAGCTGACGGCGGTGGGCACGACCATCCACGCCGCGCAGATGGTTAACAGCTCGCGAGTGCCCTCGCCAGAGGCCGCTCGGACCGCGATCGCGGCGAGGATCACGACGCCCGCGAGTATCCCGAACGGCACACTGTTTTCGAAATACTGGTGTTGCGTGACGTCGATGACGTTGTGCCAGTTGAGTGGGAAGATCCAGGCGACCTGAAATATCTGGCCGTGCGCCAACATCATGAACGGCGTCAGGGCGCCCACCGCGACGACCGACGTCGTCGCCCACCAGATCGCAGCAGACTTCCCGTGCCAGATCACCGGCAGGACCGCCGCATAGACCAACACCAACAATGCCAGGTTGAGGTTGACCAGGATCGACAGCATAAGGGCCACGCCGTACAGGAGCCACAGCCACGGCCGGTTGCGTCGCATCGAGGCGATCAGCAGCACGGTCAGCCAGACGGCCGCGGCAGCGGAAACCGCATAGGACCGAGCTTCGATCCCGGCCCAGGTGGTGCGGGGGAGAATCGCGAAGAGGACACCGGCGCACACCGCAGTGGTCCGTGGGCAAAACTGCTTGGCGAAGACGACAACGCCTGCGGCGGCGGCGGCGACTGCCAGAGCACTGGGAACGCGGGACCAGAACTCCGTTGGCGGGAACAGAGTGAACCAACCGTGCATCAGCAGGTAGTACAAGCCGTGCACGGCATCGATACGGCCCAGCAGTCGCCACAGTTGCGGCAAGGACCGGCTGGCTGACGCCGAGATCGTCGCGCCTTCGTCGAACCACAGTGAAGGCCGGCTCGCGCCGGCCCCGCTGACCACGCCGGCGAGCACCGCGACCGCCAGCGGGTCGATCAGCCTACCGCGGCGGCGTGGACGCCCAGACCTGCCGGCAATCTCCTCCGACCTGGGCTGCTCGAGTGTCGACACGGACATGATGGTTGTCACTGTAGGGCTCCTGTGGTGAACTTCATTACCCCAGCGGGCGTCGCTTAACCACATCTTCCTGGCCGTAACCAAAACGCAATGCCTTCTCGAGCAGCGCTTCGGCACGGGGATCCGCTGATCCACAAAGCTTTTCAGTTCGCAACACATTCGTCGGCAATCTTCTGGCGGCGGCAGGCGGCTGCGCGCGCACGCTGCGCGGGCGATTGTGGCTTGTCGCGACGTCGCCGGTGTGTCGCAAATCCGACCCCTCCGCTTCGGGCAAAGCGATACTGTCTTGGGTTGGCGTAGCAACCGACACTTGGGAGGGTAAATGAGCGCCTATCGGACCGTGGTGGTAGGAACCGACGGCTCAGACTCGTCGCTGCGCGCAGTAGACAAGGCAGGCACCATCGCCGGGGCGGACGCGAAGCTGATCGTGGCGTCGGCGTACTTGCCCCACCCTAACGATGAGCGGGCCGCCGACACCCTCAAAGACGAAAGTTACAAGGTGTCGGGCAGCGCCCCGATCTACGCGATTCTGCGAGAGGCCAAGAACCGGGCCCACGCCGCCGGCGCCAAGAACGTCGAAGAGCGCTCAATCGTCGGGGCGCCTGTCGACGCGCTCGTCGGACTCGCCGAGGAGGTCGACGCCGATCTCCTCGTCGTCGGCAACGTCGGCCTGAACACGATCGCGGGCCGGCTGCTGGGATCCGTTCCTGCCAACGTTTCCCGCCGCGCCAAGATCGACGTATTGATAGTGCACACCACGCCGTAAGCCGCGCGACCGCACACCAGCCAGAACGCCGGCGCTCACAAGGATTGAGAAGGCCAGCGCCGGCACCCATTCGCCAAGCCTTTGAAACCCCGTGGTGTGCGATCCGAGCGGAACACTCACGACGATCGCGCCGCGGTAGCTCGACGGGCACCAGGCAAGTTTGCGGCCACGCGGGTCGAATGCCGCGCTGTCGCCGGACAACCCGGCATGCACGGCTGGATGGCCCACTTCGGCGGCGCGTACCGCGACTACGCTGGCGAGCTGCGGCTGCGCCCAACTGCCCTGATATGTCGACGTCGAACTCTGATACACCAGCAGCTGGGCGCCGAGTTGCACCTCGCGGCGGGGAAGGTCAGGAAAGAGCGCTTCAAAACTGATCAACGGCCCCACAGCAAGCGAGCCGGCGTGCAGCACCTGTTGGCCGCTGCCGCGATGCCGGTCCTCGCCCGCGGCCTTAGTGTGGCGGGCCAGCCAGCCGAGCAGCGGCCGCAGCGGCACATACTCGCCAAACGGCACCAGGCGGGTTTTCCGGTAGGCGCCCAGTAATCCGTTTGGTCCGATCAGCACGGCCGACTTGTAGATTCCACCGGTCGGAGCGGGTGCGTCGACGTTTACGAGCAGGTACGTGCCAACTCGTCGGGCAAGCTCGGTCAGGTTTCGTACCGCGTCCGGGTGGCTGGCTGGATCTAACCCGACGCTGCTCTCGCCCCAGATGACGAGATCCGGCCGCTGGCCCGCCAGCGCGGCGGTCAGCGCTTCGTTGGCGGCCGTCCGGGCCGCGGAGTCGTCGACAACCCCTGGCTGCACCAGCGCCACCCGTACCGTCGGACCCGTCGGCGGCGCCGGTCCCAACAGGGACCATGCCGGGCCGACGCCGGCGCATGCCACGGCCGCCATCAACGCGACGACCCGCCCGGGCACCCGCGGCTGCAGAATCGCCCCGGCGATTCCGGTGTTCACCGCGACAACCAAGAAACTCGTCAGCCACACCCCGCCGAGTGCGGCCGAGGCCAGGGTGGGCGGCTGGTTCCACTGCGACGCGCCCAGCGAAGCCCACGAACCACCCAGACTGGGCCAGGACCGCACCGCCTCAGCCGATACCCAGGCACTGGGCAACACCACCATGGCGGCAAGCACTCGGTGGGTCGTTGCCGGCGACGACAGAAGCTGCTGCGTGGCCCAGCCCCACGGCAGCCACAACGCCCCGAATCCGGCGGCCATCACTAACAGCAGGGGACCGGCACTGGGCAGCAGCCAATATTGGGTGGCCAGCACGTACCCGGCCAAACCGCACCATGCCCGCACCGCACCGTCGGCCGCCGTCCGCGCGGCGCGTACGACGAGCAGCAGCGGCACCACACCGATCCAGGCCAGCCACCACCACGACGGCGCCGGAAACGCCAGTGCGGGCAGCGCGCCGAGCACCAACGCGGCCATACAACCGGGCACGCGCCGTCCGGCGCTCACGGGCCGGCGAGGGCGTGACGCGTGAGTTGGAAGGTTCGCGTCAAACCGGCCGGGCGCGTCGTCAGGGTCACCTCCACCGCTCCAGCCGCCGTGACGAGATAGCGCTCCTCGACATCGGGTCCGTCCTCCCGACGGTCGACGGGTCGGCGCGCGAGATCCGCCTCGTGATGGAGATCCGGAAGACCCCCACATGCCGCGACAGGCGATCCGATAGCGCGTATCCGGCGGCGTTTGCGGCGATCACCGAAGGCCAGGTGTCAATCCCCTCGAACGACGCGACGGGGTAGTTGCCCCGGTCGACAACCGCCGCGACAGCATGCGTTGTGCCGAAGTCAATGCCGACCTTCATCCCGCAAAGCTTAGGCGGTGCAGCGCCTTTGGACCGCGATACCTGCCGCGCGCCCGACCGGGTTCGTTTGAGGGCTCGGGGCGGCCTACATCACGTCTCATGGCCTCCACACCGCGGCGGTCGCCGCTAGGATGCGAAACCCCGCACAGTCATCATTGCAGCAGCTGGGTCAGTGTGACCATTTGGTAGTTAGCCTGCTCAATTTTCGTCATCAGCCGGTCGAGCGTTTCCGACTCCACCTGACTGCCGGCATGCATCAGAATAATGGCGCCGTTATTGATGTGACCCATCACGTTCTCGATGATCGAATCGGGCGTCGCTTTTGGTTGCCAGTCAAGCGTATCGATCGTCCAGTAGACGGTTCGATAGCCGATCTGGGCAGCCAACGTGCGCACGCGATCATCGCTCGCTCCGTAAGGCGGGCGAAAATAGGGTCGCGTTGTCACGCCGGTGAGGGTAGAGATCGCTTGGTCGGCCTGGCTGAGTTGTGTGCACACCCCTTGGTCTGGTAACGACCGCAAATCTGGATGATGCATGCTGTGATTGCCGATCTCATGCCCGTTATTGTGAATGCGCCGAACCACGTCAGGATTCTGATTTGCCCAATCACCGGTGATAAAGAAAGTCGAGTGAATCTGGTGCTGTGCCAGCGTATCCAGGATGCGCGCAGTTGGTGCTGATGGTCCGCCTGCGTCGAAGGTCAGGGCAATAAGCGGTCCTGCGGTATTGCCAGTATCAATTTCTGCTGCTGTCGTGCGCTGCACATCGGGAGGTGTATCGCAGGAAGAAGAGGTTAACATTACGCGAAAAGAGCTCGGGCTGCTGCTTGACTCTACGCTGGAGCTCACGAGAACCAAGAAAATGAGCGAACCGATGATAGTTCGCGTCATAGAAAATGTGTTATATGACCCTTTCTGTGGCTGCCATACCTCCACGTCTAGGCCTCGCTCGCGTTTGCCGTAACAATTTCGCGTAGGCATCCGTCACCGGCGCCTTTGGGCGGCTGCACAGAGTTGGAGCTGAGTCCTGCCAGCCATATCGCCCTCCACCCCACCTACAGGTATGGCAGCGTCGCAGTTCCGAAGATCTCGAATTCGTCAGCGAGCAATTTACGTAGTTTGTTCTGAAGTGAAGCGGTGGAGTCTCCCACACGTTTATCACAATGGCGACAGCGCGTTGTAAACCGCCCCTGGTCGTCTTCCTCCGGCCAGAATCGGCGTGAGCCAACCTGCGCTCCGGGGTCATATTGGACCGCGTGATGCGGGGCCTCCTTGAGGATCCTGCCTACGGGATGGCTTTGCGGGCACTCGAGTTTCAACACTCCGATCCCCTCGTTATTGCTCATCGTTCACCGTTCCTTACCTAGTAGGCCCGTACCCCGCCGCGCTACTGAGCAGAGAGCACGATTCTGTCAAAGGTCGCCCCTAGGTGACAGCCCGCCTGCACTCGCATGTCACGTGAAGGCCACCGGAAACGCGATGGTGCCGACGACGGTATGGACGAGGCGGGACTCGGCCGAAGCTTCCCACCGCGTACACGGTCGCGGCGATCTGGTGCACAGAATGCCGTTGGTACAGAATGCCGTTGGTATGGTGCGAAAGCTGGGCTCCCCCACCGTGCAACGGTCCACGTACGCGAATTGTCCACGGAACAGCGCATACCGATCGTTGTTGTGAGATTTCGACTCGCGGTGCAGCCTCTGTGGGCGTTGCTTGTGGTGTGGGCGGCCTTCCTCTCGTGTTGTGGGGTGCAAACCAGCCTTGGATCGCGCCCGACTCGATCCCGATCACCACGAGCGGAAAAGTCCACCGTTCTACGGTTTGGTGGCTATCTGGTCACGAACATCGCGTCCAGCCCCGACGACGTTCAATGTGGTGCTCCGGTGCCCCAGAGTCTGTAGCGAGCAGCTGTCGCTAATTCGACCTGCTCGCGCAGGGCGGGGCTGGGGTCGTCGCGGTAATCGTCGATGACCTGCTGGTAGGCGTCTAGCGCCTCCTGCGGGCGGTGCAGCTCCCCGAGTATGACACCCCGGTTGTTCAGCGCGATGGAGACCTGTTCGCGCAGGCTGGGATCGTTGCGGTAGTCGGTGATGATCTGCTGGTAGGCGGCCAGCGCCTGCTGCGGGCGGTGCAGCTCCCGGAGTGTGACAGCCCGGTTGTACAGCGCCCAGGCGACCTGCCTGCGCAGGACGGGGCTGGGGTCGTCGCGGTAGTCGTCGATCACCTGCTGGTAGGCGTCCAGCGCCTCCTGCAGGCGGTCCAGCTGCCCGAGTGCGACAGCCCGGTTGTTCAGCGCCGTGGCGACCTGCTTGCGTAGGGCGGGGCTGACGTCGCTGCGGTAGTCGGCGATGAGCTGCTGGTAGGCGTCTAGCGCCTCTTGGGGGCGGCCCAGCTGCCCGAGTATGACACCCCGGTTGTAGAGCGCCCCGGCGACCTGCTTGCGCAGGGCGGGGATGGCGTCGTCGCGGTAGTCGCCGATGAGCTGCTGGTAGGCGGCCAGCGCCTCCTGCGGGCGGTCGAGCTGCCCGAGCCTGACACCCCGGCTGTTCAGCGCCTTAGCGACCTGCTCGCGCAGGGCGGGGCTGGGGTCGTTGCGGTAGTCGTCGATGATCTGCTGGTAGGCGGCCAGCGCCTCCTGCGGGCGGCCCAGCTGCGCAAGCGTGACGCCCCGGTTGTTCAGCGCCTTGGCGACCTGCTCGCCCAGGGTGGGGTCGTTGCGGTAGTCGTCGATGACCTGCTGGTAGGTGTCCAGCGCCTCCTGCAGGCGACCCAGTCGCCCGAGTATGACACCCCGGTTGTTCAGCGCCGTGGCGACGTGCTCACCCAGGGTGGGGTCGTCGCGGTAGTGGTCGATGACCTGCTGGTAGGTGTCCAGCGCCTCCTGCAAGCGGTCCAGTCGGCCCAGTGCGACAGCCCGGTTGTTCAGCGTCGTGGCGACGTGCTCGCGCAGGGCGGGGTCCTCGCGGTAATTGTCGATCAGCTGCTGGTAGGCATCCAGCGCCTCCTGAGGGCGGCCCAGTCGTTCCAGTGCGACACCCCGGTTGTATAGCGCCCTGGCGACCACCTCGCGCACCGCGGCGCTGGGGTCGTCGCTGTAGTCATCGATCACCTGCTGGAAGGCCGCCACCGCCTCCTGCATGCGGCCCAGCTCGCCAAGCACCACGCCGACGTTGGCTCCAGCGGAGGCGGCCAGGTCGGTGCTCGATGACTCCCGGGCACGGCGGAACGCGGCCGCGGCATCGTCGAGGCGGGAGTGAGCATAGGCCGCGACTGCGACCGCATAGGCCTGGTCCGGGGTCGCCGAGCCGATAGCAGTAGTCCACACTGGCGCGTGGGGCGGGTCATCGTCGAGCTGTTCGCGCACCAGCCGTGTCG
This sequence comes from Mycobacterium sp., assembly GCA_019246375.1. GTDB lineage: Bacteria > Actinomycetota > Actinomycetes > Mycobacteriales > Mycobacteriaceae > Mycobacterium. The sequence goes on from JAFAQO010000380.1 coordinate 7,752, forward strand.
CGTAGTCATAGGCCTGGTAC
>JAFAQO010000394.1 GCA_019246375.1 Mycobacterium sp.
GTAGCCGCCGACGTCAGCCGCGCGCCGAGCCGGTGCTTGATCCACCCGAGCAGCGGCATCAACACCAACGCGACGGCGGTCAGCGCGATGCCGGTCACCGACTTCTGCGCGTGGTGCTCATTGAGCAAGTGGCGGAGGGATTCGGCGGCGATGTACGGCGCCGTCAGCCAAAACGACACCGCGACGCCCCGCTGGGCGCGCCGTTCCGCAGTCTCCGACAAGGTCCGCGAGCCGCTGAACCGCCAGATCACCATCACGCTGGCCAAGCCCTCCGGTGCGCTGCCCAGCGCCCACCCGGTCAATGCGATGGAGCCGACCGCCAAGCCCTGCCACAGCCCCATCACTCCCTCGGTCAGCATTGCGATCAGGCTGACCCAGGCCAGGCGCCATGCCCACCGAGCGCCCCGGCGCCATCCCGCGTCGTGGGTGACCAAAGCATGCCGGGAACCGTCGCGGCAGCCATCGAGCTCGGCCGGACTGCCGGCTGGGCGGGAAGCAGTCACCAGGCGATGGTAAAGCCACCGCGGGAAAACCCACACGACCGGCACACTCGGGAAGTCCGATCCCCGCAGCCCCCGGAGCCGGATGAAGTCGGCCCCTGCGCCTCATTACGCTGGCTAAGGAGTAGCTCGCAGCCACGACAGAGAGGCCATGTATGGCACGCACCGACAACGACACGTGGGATCTGGCAACGAGCGTCGGCGCAACCGCCACCATGGTGGCCGCAGGCAGAGCCCGTGCCAGCAAAGCCGATCACCCGCTCATCGAGGACCGGTTCGCCGAGCCGCTGGTCCGCGCCGTTGGCATCGACTTCTTCACCAAGTGGGCCGCCGGTGAACTCGAGTCCGCCGACGTCGACATCCCCGACCACCCGTGGGGCATGCAGCGGATGACCGACGTGATGACAGTGCGGACCCGCCACATCGACGGGTTCATCGCCGATGCGGCAGCGGCGGGAGTTCGCCAGACAGTGATTTTGGCCTCCGGCCTCGATGCGCGCGGGTACCGGTTGTCGTGGGCCCCGGGGATGACGGTGTTCGAAATCGACCAACCGCGAGTGCTCGACTTCAAGGCTGCCGCGCTGACTTCGCTCGGCGCCGAGCCGACCGTCGATCTGCGCATGGTGCCGGTCGATCTGCGCCACGACTGGCCGGCCGCGCTCCAAGGCGCCGGGTTCGACCCCGGGCGACCCACCGCGTGGATCGCCGAAGGCCTGGTCGCGTTCCTGCCGCCGGAAGCCCAGGATCGTTTGCTGGACAACATCACTGCGCTGAGCGCAGACGGCAGTCGGCTGATGGTGGAGATTTTCTGCAATTCCCAAGAGACTTTGCAGGCCCTGCAAGCCGCCAACCATAAGTGGTACGAGCATGGTCTGGACGTCGAACTCGACAACTTGGGTTACCCCGGCGAGCGCAGTGACGTCGCGACCTACCTGCACGAGCGCGGCTGGCGAACAGCTCGCAAGCTGGCCAGCGAGTTACTGGCCGACAACGGACTTCCCGTGCCGCCGCGCACCATTGGCGATATCGCCTTCACCGAGAACTACTACTGCACCGCAGTGCTGGGTGCCTCCTGATGCCAAAGAACAACGCGCCCAGACCTCTTGACGGGTTTCGGGTACTCGATTTCACCCAAAATGTGGCCGGCCCGCTTGCCGGACAGGTGCTGGCCGATCTGGGCGCCGAGGTCATCAAAGTAGAGGCTCCCGATGGTGAAGCAGCTCGCCACCTCACGTCGGTTCTTCCCGGGCGTCCGCCGCTGGCAACCTACTTTCTGCCCAACAACCGGGGCAAGAAATCGGTCACGGTCGACCTGACCTCCGCTCAGGCCAAGCAGCAAATCGTTCGGCTCGCCGACACCGCGGACGTCGTCCTGGAAGCTTTCCGGCCCGGGGTCATGGAAAGACTCGGCCTGGGGCCCGACGAATTGCAGTCCCGCAACCCCAAACTCATCTACGCCCGGCTGTCCGCCTATGGCGGCAACGGCCCGCACGGCGATCGGCCGGGTATCGACCTGATGGTCGCGGCCGAGGCCGGCATGACCTCCGGTATGCGCACGCCGGACGGTAAGCCGCAGATCATCCCGTTTCAGCTTGTCGACAACGCCAGCGGTCACGTCCTGGCGCAGGCGGTGCTCGCCGCTCTGCTCAATCGCGAGCGGCACGGCGTCGCCGATGTCGTCCGGGTCGCGATGTACGACGTCGCGGTGGGGCTGCAGGCCAATCAGCTGACAGTGCACTTGAATCGGCCTGGCGATCGGCCGGCGACCAAGCCGGCCTCTCACCCGAAGCGCCGCAGGACCGTTGGCTTTGCCAGCCAACCCTCAGACGCGTTCCGGACCGCCGACGGGTATGTGGTCATCAGCGCATACGTGCCCAAACACTGGGCGCTGTTGTGCCAAACCATTGGGCGCCCCGATCTGCTCGACGACGAGCGGTTCACCGACCAGCGTTCGCGTGCGATTAACTTCGACGAGTTGACCGACGAACTCGAATCGACGCTGACCACAGGGACGGCCGCCGAGTGGGTTGAGCTGTTGCGCCGCAACGGCGTAATGGCCTGCCTGCCACACACCTGGAAGCAGGTCGTCGGCACCCCGCTGTTCGCGGAGAACGAGCTGGCCCTCGAGGTAGGCAGCGGTGAAGGCGCCATCACGTTGGTGCGCACGCCGGCGCGGTACTCGACGTTCAGGGCCGTGGTCAGCGATCCGCCGCCGGCTGCCGGCCAACATAACGACGAGTTCCTGAGCGCGCCGTAGCGCAGCTCACGATCCATAACCCCTTATTCGAGGGTGAGCAGGGCGTGGTCGACGTGGCTGAGCGTGTCTGGCGACGCTTTGCCGGCGACAGCGTGCTGAAACGGATAGCGAGATCTCGAAGCTTGAGATTGGTTTCTTGCGAACGCCAGACCAAAATGTCGAATGCCTGTTCCGCTGAGATGCCATAGGAGGCCATCGGCACGCCTTTGGCCTGCTCGATCCGCGCGCGTGAGGGCGGCCATGCACGAACCCGAGGTCACACATCTGAGTCAAAGCGTTTGAGTCCTGCTGCGCTACGGACGTCGCACGGCGGTTGAGACGCCGTTCGACGGAAGGGCGAGCACCGCGTCGACGGTTTCTTCGACCGACAGCGCCGAGCTGTCGATCCACTCGCCTTGGCCCGCCAGTTCTTCGCGCATGGCCTGGTCCAAAAAGGACCAGTCTTCAGCGAGCTTCTTGTCTCTGCCGGCGATGCGGTTGGCGGCCACAGCGGCAGTGGGCGCGAGGACCACCAGACGAAGCGGCAGATCCACGAGCTGCTCGAGGTAGAAGTCGAGGTGGGCACGGCGCACTACCACGTCGATCACTGGTACAACGCCTCCGGCGTAGAAGCTGCGCGCGAGCACGGCGGCATTCCTGGCTCGAAGCAGCAGTTGGCGGTCGGCCTCAGGATCGGTGTCGACGGCCGGCCAACGACCGCCGGAGACAACCAGAGCCTGCAGCCCATCCCCTTCGATGTGTGCCGCGAGCGAAAGCCGTTTGGCGAGAGCTTCGGCAACCGTGGACTTGCCGCACCCCGGGATACCAACTAGGAGGAACACATCCGGGGCTGGCTCACGGTCGACGATCAGACCTTCAAACGGTGCCGCCCCGGACATGTCAAAGCCAACGCGACGACAATCAGCGCAGCAGTGCGCGCGACATCACCACGCGCTGGATCTGGTTGGTGCCCTCATAGATTTGGGTGATCTTGGCGTCACGCATGAACCGCTCAACCGGGAAGTCACGGGTGTAGCCGTATCCGCCGAACAGTTGCACGGCGTCGGTGGTGACCTCCATCGCGACATCGGAGGCAAAGCACTTGGAGGCCGCCGAGATGAAGCCCAACTCGTTTTCGCCGCGTTCGGCGCGTGCGGCCGCCGAGTACACCATCAGCCGGGCGGCCTCCACCTTCATCGCCATGTCGGCGAGCATGAACTGCACACCCTGGAAGTCACTGATGGGCCTATCGAATTGCTCCCGTTCCTTGGTGTAACCGATGGCGGCATCCAGCGCGCCCTGGGCGATGCCCACGGCCTGCGCGCCGATCGTCGGTCGGGTGTGATCCAGCGTCGCCAACGCGGTCTTGAAACCGGTGCCCGGCTCGCCGATGATCCGATCACCGGGGATCCGGCAATTCTCGAAGTACAGCTCGGTGGTGGGCGAGCCTTTGATGCCCAGCTTGCGTTCCTTGGGCCCGACGGAGAAGCCCTCGTCGTCATTATGGACCATGAACGCCGAAATGCCGTTGGCTCCCTTGTCCGGATCGGTCACGGCCATCACGGTGTACCACGTCGACTTTCCGCCGTTGGTGATCCAGGCTTTCGACCCGTTGAGCACCCACGAGTCCCCATCGGCTTTGGCGCGGGTGCGCATCGCCGCGGCGTCGCTTCCCGAACCCCGCTCGGACAGCGCATACGAGGCCATCAATCCGTCGACGGCCAGGGACGGCAACACCTGCTTCTTGAGCTCGTCCGAACCCCGCAGGATCAGGCCCATCGTGCCCAGTTTGTTCACGGCCGGAATCAACGAGGCTGAGGCATCGACCCGCGCCACCTCCTCGATCACGATGCAGGTCGCCACCGAGTCCGCGCCCTGACCGCCGTATTCCTCGGGGACGTGTACAGCGTTGAAGCCGGACGCGTTCAGCGCCGCCAGCGCCTCCTCGGGAAACCGCGACTCCTCGTCCACCTCGGCGGCATAGGGAGCGATCTCCTTTTCGGCAAGCGCGCGAATCGCTGTCCGCAGCTCATCGTGTTCTTCGGGGAGCTTGAACAGATCAAACGACGGGTTTCCGGCCCAGCGAGCCATCCCGGCCTCCTTACTACTCGCCAGTAACTTTACCGTGACGGCTCTTCAGCGCCGCATCCTTGGCCCGCACGGACTCAGCGAGCTGCTCCTGGAACGCCACGATCCGGCTGCGCAGCGCCGGGTCCCTGGAGCCCAGAATGCGCACCGCCAGCAGACCGGCGTTGCGGGCGCCGCCGATCGACACTGTGGCCACCGGGACCCCGGCCGGCATCTGCACGATCGACAGCAGTGAGTCGAGGCCGTCGAGCCGAGCCAGCGGCACCGGAACCCCGATCACCGGCAGCGACGTCGCCGAGGCGACCATTCCCGGCAGGTGGGCGGCACCGCCGGCGCCGGCAATGATCACCTCGAGGCCACGGTCGGCCGCCCCGCGCGCGTAATCCAGCATCATTGCCGGTGTGCGGTGCGCCGAAACTACACCAACCTCGAACGGGACGTCGAACTCGGCCAGCGCCTGCGCGGCGTCCTGCATCACCGACCAGTCGCTGTCGCTGCCCATGATCACGCCGATCCGGGGACGTTCGGTCACCTACGCCGCTCCTCCTCATCGCTTCGCTCTGCATCGTCGCCGGCGTGAATCATGTACGCCGCTCCTCCTCATCGCTTCGCTCTGCATCGTCGCCGGCGTGTGGATCCCATCCGTCCGTCCACTGCCCGTGTGACAACCAGTGTGCCGCCCGCTCGGCGCGCTCACGCAGATCTGCCACCTGCGTGATGTCGGCGCCGAGCAGGTTGACATGGCCTATCTTGCGGCCCGGTCGCTCACCCTTGCCGTAGAGGTGGACACGAGTCTCGGGCATCCGCGCGAATAGGTGATGTAACCGCTCGTCGACGGTCATCGCGGGTGGGTGCGGGGCACCGAGCACATTGGCCATAACGGTTACCGGCACGGTGGCGTCCGTGTCGCCGAGCGGATAGTCCAGCACTGCGCGCAAATGCTGCTCGAACTGGCTGGTGCGGGCCCCGTCCATGGTCCAGTGCCCGGAGTTGTGCGGACGCATCGCCAGCTCGTTGACCAGCAGGGCGCCGTCCGTGGTCTGGAACAGTTCGACAGCCAGCACGCCGACCACGCCTAGTTCGGCCGCCAACCGCAGTGCCAGCTGCTGCGCCGCCGCGCCGAGATCGTCGGGCAGGCCCGGCGCGGGCGCGATCACCAGCACGCAGATACCGTCCCGTTGCACCGTCTCGACGACCGGCCAAGCCGCGCCCTGACCGAACGGGGACCGCGCCACCAGCGCCGAAAGCTCTCGGCGCATCGTCACCCGCTCCTCGACCAGAACCGGCACGCCGGCCGCCAAAAACCGGCTCGCGATATCACGGGCCTGCGCCACGTCGCCGGCCATCCGCACTCCGCGGCCGTCGTACCCGCCCCGGACAGCCTTGACCACGATCGGGCCCCCGACGCGGCCGGCGAACTCGTCGATGTTGTCCAAGGCATCGACGGTCTCTACGGCGGCGTAGCGCGGCACCGGGGCGCCGAGCGCTTCGAGCCGTCGCCGCATGACGAGTTTGTCCTGGGCGTGCACCAGCGCCCGGGGCGGCGGCGCCACGTTGACGCCTTCGGCAACCAGCTTGTCGAGCAACTCCGCGGGGACATGCTCATGATCGAAGGTCAGCGCGTCCGCCCCGGCGGCAACGCGGCGCAAGTCCTCGAGATCGGTGTGCGAGCCGATCACCACGTCCGGGGTGACCTGGGCGGCGGGGTCGTCGGGGTCGGCGGTCAAGACCCGCAGGCTTTGACCGAGAGCGATGGCGGCCTGGTGGGTCATCCGGGCGAGTTGACCGCCGCCGACCATGGCGACCAGCGGCGGTACGGTCGGAGTACTGGACACGCCAACAATGGTGTCATGGCGCTGACCGGCCGATTTAACGGCGGGGACCGGATTGCTTAGCACGTCTGAGCGCCAATACGTACACTGCGGAGTTGTGTCCTTTGCCGATGCCACGATCGCGCGGTTACCGGGGCCGGTCCGGCCATACGCCGAACGCCACCACGAATTGATCAAGTTCGCCATCGTCGGTGCGACCACATTCATCATCGACTCGGCGATCTTTTACGCGCTGAAGCTGACGATTCTGGAGCCCAAGCCGGTGACCGCCAAGGTCATCGCGGGCATCGTC
>JAFAQO010000396.1 GCA_019246375.1 Mycobacterium sp.
CGACCAATCCCTGCTCGGCAAGTTTGCGGATCGACTCCGACGCGGTACTGGCAGACACCCCGATCCGGTCGGCCAGCATCTTGGTGCTGACCTTTTCCTGCGACCACTCCTGAGCGTTCCAGATGACTTTCAGATAGTCCTGGGCAACCGCACTGAGCTCGCCAGGCTCGTCGTCAGGGCGCACATCAGGAAGTTTAAGCAATCCTTGCCTGATCTGGGCTCCGTGCGGCCAGCCAATCGGATGTAGCTGTCTGGCCGTATCGGTTCGCTGCGCCGGCCGCAGAGCTCGGTTTGTCGCGATCAGGCCGGGCAATCCGCCCGCCGTCATCGTCGCGGGAATCGCAATCCCGCGCCGCCGGAGCGCCCTACCTCGCCGTAGGCTTGCGGTTGTGCAGCGGTGGCGGGGACAAGACGAAATCCCCACGGACTGGGGCAGATGCGTGCTCACCATCGGGGTGTTCGACGGCGTGCACCGCGGACATGCTGAGTTGATTGCCCACGCCGTAAAGGCGGCCCGGACCCGAGGGGTGCCCACGGTGCTGATGACTTTCGACCCGCATCCGATGGAAGTGGTCCGCCCGGGCAGTCATCCGGCGCAGCTGACGACGCTGGCGCGCCGTGCCGAGCTGGTCGAAGAACTTGGCATCGACGTGTTTTTAGTGATGCCGTTCACCAGCGACTTCATGAAGCTCACCCCGGAGCGCTATGTCCACGAGCTGCTGGTCGAAAACCTGCACGTGGTGGAGGTCGTGGTGGGTGAGAACTTCACCTTCGGCAAGAAGGCCGCGGGCACCGTCGAGACGCTGCGCCGGGCCGGCGAACGGTTCGGTTTCGCGGTCGAATCGATGTCACTGGTGTCCGAGCACCACGACAGCGAAACGGTGACCTTCTCGTCGACCTACATCCGGAGCTGCGTGGACGCCGGTGACGTGATGGCGGCCACCGAGGCGCTGGGCCGTCCGCACCGCGTCGAGGGTGTTGTGGTCCGCGGTGACGGCCGGGGTATGCAACTGGGCTTTCCCACCGCCAACGTGGCACCGCCGATGTACTCGGCCATCCCGGCCGACGGTGTGTATGCGACCTGGTTCACCGTGTTGGGGCACGGACAGATGACCGGTACCGTCGTGCCCGGCGAGCGCTATCAAGCGGCGGTATCGGTCGGCACCAACCCGACCTTCTCCGGGCGGACTCGCACGGTCGAGGCCTACGTGCTCGACAGCACCGCCGATCTGTACGGCCAGTACGTCGCACTGGACTTCGTCGCCCGCATCCGCGGCCAGAAGAAGTTCGGGTCAGTCCGCGATCTCGTCGCCGCGATGGAGGACGACACCCGCCGGGCCCGCACGCTGTTGTCCGCGTCGTCACCTGGCTCGATCTGATTGCCCGGCTCCTCCTCGGGCCGTCCCGCGGTCCGCATCGTCGCCGGGCTGGTTCCGCCGTGCCGAGTGCCCGCTGTTAGACTTCCCGGCGACACGGCGCGTGCTGCGGTTCGCGGCGGCCGCACCGAATTCATGATCGCGGACCATTTGATGGAGATTATTTCGTGGCGCTGACAGTCGAGCAGAAAAAGGAAATCCTGGGCTCCTACGGCCTGCATGAGACCGACACCGGGTCGCCGGAAGCGCAGGTCGCGCTGCTGACCAAGCGGATCGCGGACCTGACCGAGCACCTCAAGGTGCACAAACACGACCACCACTCACGGCGCGGATTGCTGCTGTTGGTTGGGCGGCGTCGCCGCCTGCTCAAGTATGTGGCCCAGATCGATGTGGAGCGTTACCGCTCGCTCATCGAGCGGCTGGGTCTGCGTCGCTGACCTATCACCCCGATGCGCCGTGCCCGCGGCCGTCACTTCGGCGGGCATCGTCACCGGCCCGCGGGAACAGCGAGGTAGGCGTGTAGAGTGGGGTCGTTCTGGGCCAGATCGGCCCGAGCAGTGGTGCGGTCGCGCAATCCGCGCACCGTCCCAGCGAGTCACAACGGGTCCTCGAACGCAGAAAGGTCAAGTCTGTATCGGGCGGTCTTCGGTAGTGGCTGCCGGGCTTTCTCCGGCCGCTTCGATCGACGGCCGTAGCCGCATCCAGGCTTTGAACATGCTGGTCGTCCCGGAACCGTCCGGGTTGTCTGTGACGACGCAAAACAGCTGAATATATCCAGAGAGGCCCGCGGGCATCCATGTCTGTAGCTGAAATCGAAGAGGGCGTTTTCGAGTCCACCGCCGTCATAGACAACGGGAGCTTCGGCACCCGCACCATCCGTTTCGAAACCGGCCGGCTGGCCCTGCAAGCCGCAGGCGCGGCCGTCGCCTACTTGGACGACGAGAACATGCTGCTGTCGGCGACCACCGCCGGTAAGAACCCGAAAGAGCATTTCGACTTCTTTCCGCTGACGGTCGACGTCGAGGAGCGAATGTATGCCGCCGGGCGCATCCCCGGCTCGTTCTTCCGCCGGGAAGGCCGGCCGTCCACGGACGCCATCCTGACCTGCCGGCTCATCGACCGCCCGTTGCGCCCCTCGTTCGTCGAGGGCCTGCGCAACGAGATCCAGATCGTCGTGACGATCTTGAGCCTGGATCCCAACGAGCTCTACGACGTGCTGGCGATCAATGCCGCGTCGGCCTCCACCCAGCTGAGTGGCCTGCCGTTCTCCGGGCCCATCGGTGGGGTTCGGGTCGCGCTCATCGACGGCACCTGGGTGGCGTTTCCGACCGTCGAGCAGACTGAGCGGGCGGTGTTCGACATGGTGGTGGCCGGTCGTGTAATCAACACAGCCGGCACAGGCGAACCCGACGTGGCGATCATGATGGTCGAAGCCGAAGCCACCGAAAACGTCGTCGAACTCATCGACGGGGGCGCCCAGTCACCGACCGAAAGCATTGTGGCCGAAGGTCTGGAGGCCGCCAAGCCGTTCATCGCCGCGCTGTGCGCCGCCCAGCAGGAACTCGCCGACGCTGCGTCTTCTGGCCAAGCCAAAGCACCAGTCGAATACCCGGTCTTCCCCGACTACGGCGACGACGTGTACTACTCGGTGTCCTCGGTGGCCACTGAAGAGCTGGCCGCCGCGCTGACCATCTCCGGCAAGGCCGAACGCAACAATCGCACCGACGAGATCAGAGCCCAGGTGCTCGAACGGCTCGCCGACACCTATGCCGGCCGCGAGAAGGAGGTCGGCGCAGCGTTTCGCGCGCTGACCAAAAAGCTTGTGCGCCAGCGCATTCTGACCGACCACTTCCGCATCGACGGCCGCGGCGTCACCGACATCCGCGCATTATCGGCCGAGGTCGCTGTGGTGCCGCGGGCGCACGGCAGCGCGCTGTTCGAGCGCGGCGAGACCCAGATCCTCGGGGTCACCACATTGGACATGATCAAGATGGCCCAGCAGATCGACTCGCTGGGACCGGAAACCTCCAAGCGCTACATGCACCACTACAACTTCCCGCCGTTTTCGACCGGGGAGACCGGCCGCGTTGGCTCGCCCAAGCGACGGGAAATCGGGCACGGCGCGCTTGCCGAGCGGGCGCTGGTGCCGGTGTTGCCCAGCATCGAGGATTTCCCGTACGCGATCCGCCAGGTGTCAGAAGCTTTGGGCTCCAACGGTTCTACCTCGATGGGCTCGGTATGCGCGTCCACAATGGCGCTGCTCAACGCTGGGGTGCCGCTGAAGGCGCCGGTGGCCGGAATCGCGATGGGTCTGGTCTCCGACGACGTCGAAGTGGAAGCGGCGACCGGCGTTGTTACTGAGCGCCGGTTCGTGACGCTGACCGACATTCTGGGTGCCGAAGATGCGTTCGGCGACATGGACTTCAAGGTGGCCGGCACTAAGGACTTCGTCACCGCGCTGCAGCTGGACACCAAGCTCGACGGGATCCCCTCGCAGGTGCTGGCCGGGGCGCTCGCCCAGGCCCGGGACGCCCGGCTCACCATCTTGGAGGTGATGGCCGAGGCCATCGACGCACCCGACGAGATGAGCCCGTACGCCCCGCGGGTCACGACCATCAAGGTGCCGGTGGACAAAATCGGTGAGGTCATCGGTCCGAAGGGCAAGGTCATCAACGCCATCACCGAGGAGACCGGCGCACAGATCTCGATCGAGGATGACGGCACAGTCTTCGTCGGCGCCACCGACGGGCCGTCGGCGCAGGCCGCGATCGACCGCATCAACGCCATCGCCAACCCGCAGCTGCCCAAGGTAGGGGAGCGGTTCCTCGGCACGGTCGTCAAGACCACCGACTTCGGCGCGTTTGTGTCGCTGCTGC
>JAFAQO010000401.1 GCA_019246375.1 Mycobacterium sp.
GGAATTACGGTCGCAGCACGAGCACCAAATTACTTACCAGCAACTCTCGCAGCAGTGGTACCGACGTCATCCACCAGGCCCATCGCGGGTGGTAGCGCGGAAAAGCGGCGACCAGGAGCCCGGTGCTTGCCGCCCAATCCAGCCCCGCGGCCGCCGACACCGCAAACAGTGACGACCCGTAGTTGTTTTTTGCCTGATGGCCGTGTTTGCGGGCGTAGCGCGCCGCAGCGCGGGCACCGCCGAGATAATGCGTCAATCCCATCTCGTGTCCACCGAATGGTCCCAGCCACACCGTGTATGACAGCACGGCCATGCCTCCCGGTTTGGTGACCCGCAGCATCTCGGCACCGAGTTGCCACGGCCGCGGCACATGTTCGGCGACGTTGGAGGACAAGCAGATGTCGACACTGTCGTCGGCGAACGGCAGCGCCATCCCCGATGCCCGCACGAAGTTGCCTCGAGCGCTGGCGAACACCGGTCGGGTTGCATGCATCTCGCCGGGATCCGGCTCCACGCCGATGTACCGGACACCTGCATCAGCAAACGCCGTCGCAAAGTAGCCCGGTCCGCCGCCGACGTCGAGCAGGCTGCGGCCAATCGGGGGCTTACCGTGCATGGCGTGCCACAGATCGCTGACCATCGCTGCGGTATCGGTGGCCAGTGCGCCGTAAAACCGGGCCGGATCCGATTGCTCGTACCGGAACTCCGTCAGCAGCCGCAACGAGCGGGAAAGCGTCGCCCGTCGTGCGAAGACGTCGGTAACGTCCATCGGTGCCACCCTACGCAGCGCCTTTTGGCCCGCCTCCTCCTCGCACGCTCCGCGGCGCGCATCGTCGCCGAGCAGCGCCTGATGGCCCGCCTCCTCGCGCGCTCCGCGGCAGTTAGGCTGTCAACTGATGTCTGCCGCTCAATGTGAGCCCACGGGCCACCGACCCCGAAGCTTGCACGGTGTTAGCGCGGTACTGCTGCTGTGCTGGCGTGACACGGGTCATCCGCAAGGTGGTGGCAGTGAAACCTACTTGCAGCGCATCGGCGCTCAGCTGGTCGAATCCGGCGTTGCTGTGACGCTGCGCACCGCGCGGTACCCTGACGCGCCGCGATGGGAAGTGATCGACGGGGTGTCCATCAACCGCGCTGGCGGGCGGTACTCGGTGTATGTGTGGGCGCTGCTCGTGATGGCTGCGGCCCGGATCGGACTCGGACCGCTACGGCGGATACGGCCGGACGTGGTGGTCGACACCCAAAACGGTTTGCCGTTTCTGGCACGGCTGATATATGGCCGACGGGTCGCAGTGCTGGTGCATCACTGTCACCGCGAACAGTGGCCGGTGGCTGGTCGACTGCTCGGGCGGCTCGGCTGGTTCGTCGAGTCAACGTTGTCACCGCGGTTGAACGGGCGAAACCAGTACGTGACCGTGTCGCTGCCGTCGGCTCGCGACTTGGTCGATCTTGGTGTGGGAAATGAGCGGATTGCCGTGGTGCGCAACGGTCTTGACGAGGCGCCGGCCGAGTTGCTGCGCGGTCCACGCGCGGCCAGCCCTCGCGTGGTTGTGCTGTCACGGCTGGTGCCGCACAAGCAGATTGAGGATGCACTGGAAGCAATCGCAGTGCTGCGCGTGCGCATACCCAATCTACATCTCGACATCATCGGCGACGGCTGGTGGCGGCAGCGCCTCCTCGACCATGCGGCGCGGCTGGCCATCTCCGACGCCGTGACATTCCACGGTCATGTCGACGACGTGACCAAACACCATCTGGTGCAACGGTCATGGGTGCACGTGTTGCCGTCACGCAAGGAAGGCTGGGGCCTGGCAGTCGTCGAGGCCGCCCAGCACCGCGTGCCCACGATCGGCTACCGATACTCCGGCGGGCTGTCCGACTCGATCGTCGACGGAGTGACAGGGGTACTGGTCGACGACCATGACGAGTTGGTGAGTCGGCTCGAGCAACTGCTCGCTGATCGCGTGCTGCGCGACCAACTCGGCGGCAAGGCCCAGACGCGCTGCAGTGAATTCTCCTGGCGGCAAAGCGCTGACGCGATGCGCACTGTGCTCGAAGCGGTGCGCGCCGGCCATCGCGTCAGCGGCGTCGTCTAGTCGTCTGGCAGCGGGAAAGCGACTCGCGAGATTTAACCGGTTGCGAGGCGTTTCGGTGTGCCGTCACCGTGGGTTGAGTGTCGGCGCCAACTGGTGACCGCCATGCCGACGGCGCCTGCCGTCAGCATTGCCAGCCACGCCAGATGAGCGAGCACGGCGGCCAGACGCCGGTCGGCGGAGGCGCCGGCGGTTTGTCGGCCAAGTCGGTACAGCGTGAGGTCGGCATCGTGGTAGGCGGTCGGCAGGTCGCTGAGCGTGCGCGCGGCCGCACCCATGTCACCGGCGGTGCGTGACTCGACAACGAGCCACGTCACCGTGGAGTGGGTCAGCGCGGCGGGATCGGGCCCGGCCAACAGCAACTGCTGCAAGGCCCTGGCGCGGGCGCCCTCACCAGGAATGGTGATCCCGGAAACGGTCAGGTCGCCGGTCGTGAGTACGTCGGCGCGCACCCAGCGGGGCAGCGGATCAAGAACCGGCGCGCGGCCCGACCAGGCGAAGCGCCGCATGCTGGCCGCCGGCAACACCATGACCGTGCCGGGTTCGTCGTTGAGCATCGCCGACACGGCCCACCACCCGGACGGGTAGTGCACCGGCTCAAGCTTCCCGCCCACACCCCAGGCCAGATCGGGCACAGCCACGATCAGCGCAATGCTGCATACCAGCGCGGTCACCGCGGGCCGTAGCCAACGCCGCAGCGTCACGACCGCACCGGCGCCGGCCAGAGCGTATGCGGGCACGGCCAACGCCACCCACTTCTGGCCGTCGCGCACCACGGCGAGGCCGGGCACGGCTTCAATCAGCGCGCGCAATAAGGCGAGCCCCGGTCGGGTGGATAGCACTGCCGGCACAACGATGGACACCGCCGCCAGCGCCAGCAGCGGTATCGCCGTCGCCCGGCGGATCAGCACCGGCAGGCCGGCAGCCACGATGCTCAGCAGCAGAGCGGCAGCCACCACCGCGAAAAGCGTTGTCCGCGAAGCGGGTAGAGCCTCTCTGTTCCATATCCCGCCCAGGCTTGCCAGGCTGCCCAGCGTGCCCAGGCCGGGCTCTGCGCGGGCGGCGAATGCGGCGACGGCAGGAGCTTGCGCCCAAGTCCGAGCCGGCGACGACAAACCCATCGCCGACGCCGTCAACCAGGGCAGCGCCGCCGCGACCGCGCCGGCCAGCGTAGCCGCAGCGCACAGCCAGCGTGGCAGGCCAGCCCCCGGCGTCACCGCGCACACCAACGCCACCGTCGCGGCCAGCATCAGACCCGTCGGCGTCAGCCCGGCCAGTGCGATCCAGAACGCCAGACCGAAAAACCCGCGCCGTCGCGGCCCGTCGGCCGATCGCAGGGACAGCATCGTCGTCGCAACCCATGGCAGGCAGCCGTAGCCCACCAGCAGGCTCCAATGTCCTTGCAACAGCCGCTCACCGACATAGGGATTCCACATCGCCAGCGTGATCGCGACGAATTGGCCGCCCATTCCCGCCTCGGGCAGCACCATTTCTACTAATCGGGCCGAACCCCAGCCGGCCAGCCACAGCCCCAGCACAAGCAGCGTCTTCACCACGACGCCGCCATCGACCAGGTGCGACGCCAGCGCTACCGCGAAGTCTTGCGGGGTGGCCCGCGGAGCGGATTCCGACAACCCGAGGGCGGCATCGGACAGATACGAGCGCGGCGTTGACACCGCATCGCGCAGCAGCAGGTATCCCGGTGCCAGCAGCGGCGCCACGACCAGCAGCGCCAAGGCCAGTGCGTACCCCGGCCGGGAACAATGCAGAGCCCGGCGGCGTACCCCGGTCACCCTCAGCTAAGTCCGTTCGGACGGACCCGAGTCTGATGGCGCGGAGCCGGGCGGACTCTCACCCGACGGGCCCTCGCCGGACGCGCCCTCGCCGTGCGGAACTTCGCTCCCGTGCCCCTCGCCGGGTCGATGTTCGCTGGACGGACTCTCGCTAGGCGGACGCTCGGTGGGAGCACCCGGCGTTGGAGCACGCTCAGTCGGAGCACGCTCAGTGGGAGCACCGGGTTCACCTTGCAGGTCCGGCCGCGCCGGAAGTTTCTCGGTCTCAGCCTCGGCTCCGGGCACCGGTTCTGCCGCCGCCCGGTCGCGGCCAAAGAAGCCATGGTCGGCTCTGTCCAGCCCGGGGTCGACCAACGCAGCCTCGGTCCGCAGGCTGAACGCGGCGAGCAGTACGCCGCCGATCAGCGCGATTACGCCGGCCGCGGTGAACGTGATCGGCAGGACCCGCGACCACAGTGCCAGCCGATCACGCTCGTCCCGAGCCGAGCGGACCTGCGATTCGATGGTTTCCTCGTTGGAGGTGACTTTGTAATCTGCCAGCGCCACCTCGGGCTTCAGCGGATCGCGCGCGAAGTAGTGATTGGCGTGCTCTTGTTGCTTGACGATGGTGCCCGACACCGGGTCCACCCAGAAAGTGCGCTGCGCAGCGTAGTAGCGAGACATGGTGATCTTTTCATCCGGATCGTCACTGGAAACGCCCCAAACAGCCGCTGTCGCGGTGACTTTGCCGTCTTCGTCGTTGGGGTAAAGCGACGGGTACTTGACCGGGGCGACCAGCTTGCCGTCGGCGTCATAGCCGATGTTCTGGGCGAAGCGATAGGTGGTCAAGCCGTTGATGTCTTCGTCGCCTTGATATTTGGCGTCATATGCCTTCTGTGCGATCGGATCGAAGTACGGGTAGGTCTTCTTGTTGGTTTGGAACGGAAACCGGTAGGACAACCCCTCGTGCGGCAGCGCGATGTTGGTGGGCGGGTTGTCGTCGTTGATGCTGCGCGGCTTTTGGACGGCGCCGCCGGGATGGGTGTCGTCGGATACCGCCATCGCCGTTTTGCGGTTGAGGGTGACGGTGTCGACCATCGCCAGGAGCAGGCCGGTGTCCTTCTGCTTGTCGGTACGTCGCACTGTGGTGCCGGCTTGAAGCGTGACCACGTCGGCGTTGGCCGGCGACTCGACGGTGATTTGCTGCTGGGACACCAGCGGCACATTTTGATCGACAACGTAGTGATCACTAGCCAACGACGAAGGGTCCAGTGCGCTTCCGTTGCCCTCGCTTATCAACGTGGTGTCGATATCGAGCGGGATCTTGCTGATGCGGCTGGTGGTGTAGGTCCAGAGTAGGAGTGCGGCGATCAGCAAGGCGGCTCCGAGACCCATGATTCCGCATGCGGCCATCCGCAAGACGACTGCTCGGTTCACGTTGCCGTGACCTCCTTCTGGCTTCTGGTCCAAGAGCGCCAAGCTCTGAGGCCCCCCACTCCAACGCAGGCCGCGGGGCAAAACCCGTTCGACCCTAACAGCAAAATTTAAGGTCTCGGCTTAGGTACCCGCGCCCGCCTGGGCTGGCTCTTCGGGTGTACCCAGTTGATCTGGCAACGCCTCACGGCACACTGTCCTTATGACCGACGGCGACCTGGTGGGCGGCACCCGCAGCTTTCTGCCCGCCGTGGAGGGCATGCGCGCGTGCGCGGCGATCGGCGTGGTCATCACCCACGTCGCTTTCCAGACCGGGCACTCCACCGGCGCCGTTGGCCGGTTGTTCGGTCGCTTCGATCTGGCCGTGGCAGTGTTCTTTGCGCTGTCGGGATTTCTCCTGTGGCGTGGGCACGTCGCGGCGGCACGAGGCCGCGGGCCACGCCCGGGGACCGGTCGCTATCTGCGCTCACGGGTGGTTCGCATCATGCCGGCCTATGTAGTGGCCGTCGTCATAATCCTTTGGCTGCTGCCTGACGTTGAGCACGCCAGCCTGACGGTATGGCTAGCGAACCTGACGCTCACCCAGATCTACATGCCCCTCACGCTGACCGCCGGACTGACCCAGATGTGGAGCCTATCGGTGGAGGTCAGCTTCTATTTGGCGTTGCCCATTCTGGCGCTGTTGGCCCGTCGTCTTCCGGTCGGCTGGCGCATGCCGGTGATCGCCGCCTTGGCGGTTGGCAGCTGGACCTGGGGCTGGATACCCTTCGGAGCGCGGTCCGGACTGAACCCGCTGAACTGGCCGCCGGCGTTCTTCTCCTGGTTCGCCGCGGGCATGCTGCTCGCCGAGTTGCTCTACACCCCCCTCGGACTACCTCATCGGCTGGCGCGGCGGCGGGTATTGATGGCCGTCATCGCGCTCGCCGCCTTTCTGGTGGCAGCATCCCCGCTGGCCGGTCCGGCCGGGCTGGTCCCGAGCACGCCCGCACAGTTCGCGGTGAAGACGGCGATGGGTGCGGTGGTGGCGTTCGCGTTGTTAACACCGTTGGTGTTAGACCGGCCGGATACCGCCCACCGGTTTCTGGGAAGTGCGGGAATGGTGACGCTGGGCCGGTGGTCGTACGGCCTGTTCATCTGGCACCTCGCGGCGCTGACCATGGTCTTCCCGGTAATCGGCGAGTTCTCGTTCAGAGGCCACATGCCGGAAGTACTGACGCTGACGCTGATCTTCGGCATCGCGATCGCTGCGGTGAGCTACGCGCTTGTCGAATCACCGTGCCGGGAAGCCCTGCGACGCTGGGAAAACCGCAGGCAGAATCGCGGCACGGCGGCCCGCCCGGTCAGGGAACGTCAAGAGGACGCAATCGCGCCATGACCCGCGCAGGCGACGATGCAGAGCGAAGCGATGAGGAGGAGTCGCGCCATGATTTCGGCCCGCACCGCCGAGCCTCGCGCCATGCCGGCGTCATCGCGCAGCCGAGTATCGACGAATTCCACTATCCGCGACACCTTCTAGGCCGCGATGCGCTCGCGCAGAAAGGACCTGGCGCGAGTGCAGTCAACTGCGAAATCCGGGGGCTGATCGTCGGTTCAGGCATAAGCGCCCTGGCGTTCAAAAATTTTGCGCGGATTATCGACGAGCATCGTGTGCAATTGTTCGTCGGTGACGCCGCGCTCTTTCAACGCCGGGATCACGTCGTTGTGGATGTGCAGGTAATGCCAATTCGGCGCGGCAACCGGTAGCAGCGCTTCGGGCAGCGCATCGAAGTAGCAGTTGGCGTCGTGCGAGAGCACCATTTTGTCGGCGTGCCCGCGCTCGCACATGTGGGCCACCGTGTTCACGCGATCCTCGAACGGCAGGATCGCGTCGATGCCGAACCGATCCATGCCGATGAAGGAACCGTTGTTGATGAGCTCTTCGAGGTAGTCGAGGTCGGTGGTGTCGCCGGAATGGCCGATCACCACGCGGGACAGGTCGACGCCTTCTTCGGCGAAAATGCGTTGCTGTTCGAGTCCGCGCCGAGTGCCGGCATGGGTGTGCGTGGAGATCGGCACACCGGTGCGGATATGGGCCTGCGCGACGGCACGCAGCACCCGCTCGACACCAGGGGTGATGCCCGGCTCGTCGGTGGCGCACTTGAGGATTGCCGCTTTGACGCCGGTATCGGCGATGCCCTCCTCGATGTCGCGGACGAACATGTCGGTCATGATCTCCGGGCCGTTCAGCGGCGCGCCCGGCCCCAGATAGTGGAAGCAGAACGGCACGTCGTTGTAGGTGTACAGGCCGGTCGCGACGACGATGTTCAGGTCGGTGGCTTGTGCGATACGGGCGATCCTGGGAATGTAGCGGCCCAGCCCGATCACGGTGAGGTCGACGATGCTGTCCACTCCACGGGCCTTTAACTCGTTGAGCCGCTTGATTGCGTCGGCCTCACGGCGCTCGTCGTTGCCCCAGCTTTCCGGATAGTTCTGCACGACCTCGGTGGTCATGACAAACACGTGTTCATGCATCAGAGTGACGCCGAGATCAGCGGTATCGATCGCGCCCCGTGCGGTGTTCAGCTGCGACACCCACCCGATGCTAGGGCGGGCCGGCGGCGCTGTCGGCGGTTTGGCGAGGGCGGGCGGAAAGCACCATGTAATGACCGCCGCAGTGTTGCACTGTTATCGATGGCCGGTGAGCGAGGAGACGACATCCAAATGGCGACCGCGGAGCTTCAATTCGGCGTTTCACTGGCGCCGAGGACTGAAGACCTCAACACCATCGTTGAGCTCGCCGTCGCCGCCGATAACGGCGGCCTGGATCTGCTCGCCCTCCAGGACCATCCCTACGTGGCGGACTTCGTCGACACCTTCAGCCTCATCGGGCACCTACTGTCGCGGACCACTCGGATCACGGTCTTTCCTGACGTGGCAAACCTGCCGCTGCGTCCGCCCGCAATGCTCGCCAAGGCAGCCGCCACCCTGGATTTGCTCAGCGGCGGCCGTTTCGAGCTCGGTCTCGGAGGGGGCGCCACCATGGACGCGATCGCGGCGATAGGTGGTCCTGTTCTTGCGCGCCGAGACGCCTTGCCCGCGCTGGCAGAAGGTATCGACGTCATCCGAGCGTTGTGGCGATCCGGAGAAACGGCCCATGCCGGCGGCGACCACTACCGCGTCGACGGAGTGCAGACCGGGCCCGCGCC
>JAFAQO010000402.1 GCA_019246375.1 Mycobacterium sp.
ATACCAGGCAACGTTGCCCAACGACCCGCCGAAGAAGCTGACACCGGCGCCCGCGAACGTGATTTTCGACGTCGAGGCGAACAGGTACGGCCGGTTCGGGTTGCCCGCCGCCGCCGCCAGCCCGAGCACGTCGACCTGACGCACGAAGTCATGGGTGAGCGTGTGCACGCAGTAGGCGTTGTCCCAAAACAACCTGAAGTCGTCGGCGGCGGTACGCATTTGCACCAGCCGGCGCACGACATCCCATGAGAACGTCACGCCCGTCGGATTGGAGAAGACCGGCACGGCCCACATGCCCTTGATCGCGGGATCGGCGGCGACCAGCTCCTCGATCAGGTCGATGTCCGGTCCGTCCTCGCGCATCCCGACAGTGATCATCTCGATGCCCAGGGTTTCGGTGATCGCGAAATGCCTGTCGTAGCCGGGGGACGGGCACAAGAACTTGACGTTCGGTTCCGTCATCCAGGGCCGGGCCGAGTCGACGCCACCGTGCAGCATCGAGAACGTGACGATGTCGTGCATCAGCTCGAGGCTGGAGTTGTTGCCCGCGATGAGGTTCGGCACCGGGATCCCGAGCAGCTCGCCGAAGATGGCCCGCAGCTCGGGCAGCCCGTGCAACCCACCGTAGTTGCGGGTGTCAGTGCCCTCTCCGTCGCGGAAGTCGTCGCCCGGCAGGCTCAGCAAGCGGTTGGACAGGTCCAGCTGCGCCGGAGACGGCTTGCCGCGTGTGAGGTCCAGCGCGAGCTTCTTCGCACGTAGCGCGGCATAGTTCTCTTGTTGAAGCTCGTGCTGGGCCATCAATTCGTCACGGCCGAGCGAAGTGAACGAAACCATGCGCCTTTCACCTCGAGCTCGACGTGGATGGCTGCGGGCCGACCGCCGGCCCGGCAGAGGGGACCCCGCGCACCCGCCAGAGCCCATTGACCCTTGCTGCCTTCCGGCCCTGGGGGAGTTCACAGGATAGACGCCGCGCGGGGTCCACCGAGAGTCTAGTACTCGGCCCTAAAACAATCGGCAACAGTGTTCAGGACCCTTAGCTGCGCTCGGCTACCATGGCCGACGGAGGATTCGCCTAGTGGCCTATGGCGCTCGCCTGGAACGCGGGTTGGGTTAACAGCCCTCGCGGGTTCAAATCCCGCATCCTCCGCACGCGGTCCGGGGCGCGACCAGACATGACGGTCGAGGTTTGGTCGCCCTCAGACCACCAGCGCAAGGAGGGGTATGGGGCGCAACGTCGCCATGCTGTGGCACGCGTCGTTTTCGATCCTTGCCGGTATCGCCTATTTCTTCTGCGTGCTGCCTCGCTGGCCTGAGCTCATGGGTCAAATGACCCACGGAGTCGGGACCACGGGACGTGTCGTCTGTGGCGTGTTGATCGCTCTGGCCGCATTGCCGGTTGTGTTCACGCTGTTGCGGACTCGCAAGCCGGAGTACGGCACCCCGCAGCTGGCACTCACGCTGCGGACCGGGTCGATCGTGGCTCACGTGCTGGCCGGTGTGTTGATCGTCGGCACCACGATCAGCGAAATCTGGCTCAGCCTGGACGCTGCCGGTCAGTATTTGTTCGGGGTGTATGGGGCTGCCGCCGCCATCGCGGTGCTCGGTATCTTCGCGTTCTACCTGTCGTTTGTCGCTGCATTGTCGCCGCCACCGCCGAAGCCGCTGAAACCCAAGAAGCCCAAGCGGCAACGTCGTCGCAGGAAAGGCAAGGAAGGCGCCGAGCAGGAGGCGGTGCAGGCCGCCGAAACCGAAGAAGCCGAAACCGTGGCCCCCGAGCCCACCTCTGCGCAGGTCACATCAGGAGTCGATGAAGCCGAGCCCAGCGCCGAGACATCCGAGTCGACCGCTGAGGAGCTGCCGACGGCTGAGGACACCGTCGCGGTGGAGTCGCCTCGTGGCGGATTGCGCAACCGCCGCCCGACGGGCAAGTCGGCGACCTCGCATCGGCGCAGGCGCTCGCGCGGCGGAGTAGCCCTCGACGACTAGTTCCGCATACCCCGCTCTCCTATGCTGAGCGAGTGCCAAACACCTATCGGGTCGTCCAGTGGACGACCGGAAATGTCGGTAAGAGCTCTGTGCAGGCGATCGCCGCGAATCCCGCCTTCGAGCTCGTCGGCTGTTACGCCTATTCACCGGAGAAGGTCGGTCGCGACGTCGGCGAGCTGTGCGGCATCGAGCCGCTGGGTGTAGCCGCAACCGACGACGTCGAGGCGTTGCTGGCACTGAAACCGGACTGCGTCGTCTACAACCCGATGTGGGTCGATGCCGACGAGCTGGTGCGCATTTTGGCTGCCGGCGTGAATGTCGTCGCGACGGCGTCATTCATCACCGGGCACAATCTGGGCCCCGGCCGCGACCGTATCGCAGAAGCGTGCCGACGCGGCGGCTCGACCATCTTCGGGTCCGGTGTGAGTCCGGGCTTCGCAGAGCTGCTGGCCATGGTGTCGGCGATGGTGTGCGACCGGATCGAC
Organism: Mycobacterium sp.; assembly: GCA_019246375.1. GTDB lineage: Bacteria > Actinomycetota > Actinomycetes > Mycobacteriales > Mycobacteriaceae > Mycobacterium. The sequence continues at coordinate 2,472 of JAFAQO010000402.1, forward strand.
AAAATCACGGTCAACGAGGCAGCCGACACCACGTTCTACGACTCGCCCGCAACCGAGCTGCCGGTCGGCTTCGGCAAACCGATCGACTCCCCCGAGCTGCCGGCGATGACGGCGCAAGGAACGGGGATTTTCGGTGAGGCGGTCCGGCTGATCGCCGACGCGCTCGGCGTCGAGCTCGACGACGTGCGGTGCCAAGCGGAGTACGCGCAGACTACCGCCGACCTCGACCTCGGATCGTGGACCATCCCGGCGGGCTGTGTGGCCGGTGTCTACGCCAGCTGGCAGGGCGTGGTCGGGGACCGAACCGTCGTCGAACTCAACGTGCGATGGCGTAAGGGGCAGACGCTCGAACCGGACTGGAAAATCGATCAGGACGGCTGGGTCATCCAGATCGATGGACGACCCACCGTACGTACCACGGTCGGCTTCCTGCCGCCGCCTGACTTCCAGGCCGAGACGATTGCCGACTTCATGACATTGGGGCACATCATGACCGCAATGCCCACGATCAATGCGATAGCTGCCGTCGTCGCAGCCGCCCCGGGCATCGCCACCTACAACGACCTGCCATTGACGCTTCCTCGCGGCGTGGTCCGGTCACCTTAGCGCGCTGGAATGTTTTGCAACTTGTACGCCAGGTCGGGGCAGTAGAAGGTAATAGCGCTGCCGAGAAACTGGTATGTCTGCACCTGGGTGGTGCCCCGCGGCAAGTTATGGGAGAGGAAATTGGCGGATGCCGCGGCGTCGGGGTCGACGCCCTGACCGAGTCGTCGGCACGCGATCTTGGCCAGGTAGGGGTTGTAGTCGTGCGGGCCGTAGATCCCGAAGCTGTTGAGCTGATTATCGAAGTCGGTGTCCGGGTCGGCATGTGCCGGCGCTGCCAGGCCGATCGCAATGGCGATGGCGACGATCGCAGACCTCATGGCCTTCATGGCGTGGATCGTACCTCCGCTCCATTCGATCGACGGGCCAGTCGGTTTGAACCTGGCTTCCTGCCACTATCGCTGCTCCGATTAGAGTAGCTAAGGTTGCAGGCAAGCTAAATACTTACCCGTCGCCCCCGTAAGAATGGAGGCATCTATGACGTTGACCGAACAGCCGAGGACCGTCGACGTTCACGACGACGACGCCCCGGCCAAGGTCGCCGACCGAAAGGTCAAGCGTATTTCCGTTTTCGGTGCTCTCCGGCGAGTGTGGCTTCCGCTGGTGATCGTGGCCGTGGTCGCGGTCGCGGGGTTCTGCGTCCATCGGCTACAGGGTGTCTTCGGTGTGCACGACGACGGGTCGCGGAGCAACTCGGCTGCCGAGGACATCAAACCTTTCAACCCGAAGCATGTGGTTTATGAGGTCTTCGGCCCGCCCGGAACCATGGCGAACATCAATTACCTGGACATAAAAGCCCAGCCGCAACAGGTCGACAACGTGCCGCTGCCGTGGACCCTTTCCGTCACGACGACGCTCCCCTCGGTCAGCGTCAACCTCGTGGCGCAGGGCGACAGCGACAGCATTGGCTGTCGGATCACGGTCAACGACGTGGTGAAGGATGAGCGGACCGCTAATGAAGTGAACGCCCAGACCTTTTGCCTGGTGAAGTCGGCATGAGCGATACCGACGTCAAGCAGCCTGTTTCACAGCCGCTGATTCCGCCGTTTCTGCCGCACGCGATCCGCCGGCTTGCCGTGCCGTTCATTTTGGCGTGGCTCGGGCTCGTTTTCATCACAAACACCGCAGTGCCCCAACTGGAAGTGGTCGGAAAAGAGCACTCGGTTTCGATGAGCCCTAACGATGCGCCGTCGATGCAGGCGATGAAGCGCGTCGGTCAGGTGTTTCACGAGTTCAATTCCGACAGTTCGGCCATGATCGTCCTCGAGGGCACTACGCCGCTGGGTGATGACGCGCACCAGTTTTACAACGAGATGGTGCACCGTCTCGAGCAGGACACAAAGCACGTACAGCACGTTCAAGATTTCTGGGGGGATCCGCTCACCGCGGCGGGCTCACAAAGCACAGATGGCAAAGCTGCCTATGTCCAGGTATATCTCGCCGGTAATCAGGGCGAGAGCTTGGCAAATGAGTCCGTGGAAGCCGTCCGTAAAATTGTGGATACGACGCCGGCGCCCCCCGGTGTCAAGGCTTATGTCACCGGCGGCGCGGCGCTGACCGCAGATCAAAACCATGCCGGCGACAAAGGCGTCAAGAAGGTTACGGGGATCACCATTCTGGTGATTGCGGTGATGTTACTGTTCGTCTACCGATCGATTGTCACCGTGCTCGTTACGCTCATCATGGTGTTCATCGAATTGGCGGCAGCACGGGGAGTGGTGGCATTTCTCGGATACCACAACATAATCGGTCTTTCCACTTTTGCGGTGAATCTGCTCGTGTTGATGGCCATCGCCGCGGGAACAGATTACGCCATATTTATCATGGGCCGTTATCAAGAGGCGCGCGGGAACGGCGAGAGCCGAGAACAAGCCTATTACACGATGTTCCATGGAACCGCCCACGTGGTCTTGGGGTCGGGACTGACCATTGCCGGCGCGATGTATTGCTTGAGTTTTACCCGACTGCCTTATTTCAAGAGCCTGGGCGCTCCCTGCGCGATTGGCATGCTGGTAGCGGTCGTGGCGGCGCTGACCTTGGGTCCCGCCGTGCTCACCGTGGGCAGCTTCTTCGGCATGTTTGATCCCAAGCGCAGGATGCGGACGAGCGGGTGGCGGCGGATAGGCACCGCTATCGTGCGCTGGCCCGGGCCCATCCTTGCGGTGGCAGTGGCAATCGCTCTTATCGGTCTGCTCGCTTTGCCCGGGTACAAGACCGATTACGACAATCGCCGCTACCTGCCTTCCTACACGCCGGCGAATGTCGGATACGACGCCGCGGAACGGCATTTTTCACCGGCTCGGATGAACCCCGAATTGTTGTTGATCGAAAGCGATCACGATTTGCGTAATCCGGCCAGCATGCTCGTCATCGATAGGGTGGCCAAAAATGTGTTCCATCTTCCCGGCATAGGCCGCGTGCAGGCGATAACCAGGCCGCTGGGCACTCCGATCGAGCACACGTCGATACCGTTCCAGATCAGCATGCAGAACACGACCAATGTCGAAAACTCGAAGTACATGCATGAGCGCATGAAAGACATGCTGGTTCAGGCCGACGCGATGACGGACACGATCAACACGATGCAGCGCATGTACAACATCATGCAAAAACTTGTTGGCACGACTCACCACATGGTCGGTACAACCAAGGAAATGACAGAAATCACCGATGAATTGCGCGACCACATCGCAGACTTTGACGACTTTTGGCGGCCCATACGGAGCTACTTCTACTGGGAAAAACACTGCTTCGACATCCCGATATGTTGGTCATTCAGATCGATATTCGACGCGCTCGACGGTATCGACCAGATCAGCGAGAAGCTGCACGTTCTGGTGAAAGACCTGGACCAGCTGGACAAGCTCATGCCACAGATGCTCGCGCAGATCCCGCCGATGATTTCCACGATGCAGACCATGCGGACGATGATGCTGACGATGCACAGCTCAATGTCCAGCTTGTACGACCAGATGGACGCTATGAGCCAGAACTCGACCGCCATGGGTCAGGCTTTCGATGCGTCGAAGAATGACGACTCCTTCTACATTCCCCCGGAGGTTTTCGACAACCCCGATTTCAAACGCGGGTTGAAGATGTTCTTGTCGCCCGACGGGAAGGCCGTCCGCTTCATCATCTCCCACGACGGCGACCCTGCGACTCCGGAAGGCATTTCACATGTCGATCCGATCAAGCAGGCGGCAAAGGAGGCCATCAAGGGCACGCCGCTGGAAGGGTCGAAGATCTATCTTGGCGGCACCGCTGCGATGTACAAAGACATGCGCGACGGCTCCAGATACGATCTGTTGATCGCCGGAATAGCCGCGGCCAGCTTGATTTTGATCATCATGCTGATCATTACCCGAAGTGTGGTTGCTGCGCTCGTCATTGTGGGCACCGTCCTTCTCTCATTGGGCGCCTCTTTCGGGCTTTCGGTGCTCGTGTGGCAATACATCCTTGGCGATAAATTGCACTGGATGGTGCTTGCGATGTCAGTGATCCTGATGTTGGCGGTGGGATCCGACTACAACCTGCTGCTGGTCTCTCGGTTCAAGGAGGAAATCGGCGCCGGGTTGCGGACGGGGATCATCCGTTCGATGGCTGGTACGGGCGCGGTGGTGACATCTGCGGGGCTGGTCTTCGCCGCTACTATGTCCTCCTTCATCTTCAGTGATTTGCGGGTCATCGGTCAGGTGGGTACCACCATCGGGCTGGGTCTGCTGTTCGACACCCTGATCGTGCGCTCGTTCATGACGCCATCCATTGCCGCGCTGCTGGGCCGGTGGTTCTGGTGGCCGCAGCGGGTGCGCCCACGCCCGGCCAGCCAGATGCTGAGGCCGTACGCGCCCCGTCCCGTGGTACGTGAACTGTTCCTGCACGACACGACGTGAGACTGGCAGGCAACTCGCCCACCCGCCGGAAAGGCTGATCGAGGCCCTACGCCGAGGAACCTGAGGTCCCGCCAGACTGGAATTTGGACTTTCGCATCCGCGCTTACCCGGCTGATCACCGCGACCTGCGTCGGACTCCTAACACAATCCGGTTGAACTGGAAACCTAGCGACTCACCAGTCCCAGACAGACGGGTCGGTCGGGTAGTTGGCGCAGTTGTCGGTTTCTTTCGCCACGACGCCTTTGTTGTTGAAGAAGATCTTCATGTGGTTGAGCCAGGCAAACCACAGCGGATCGCCGCCGGACCCCAGAGGTGGATAAAAGTGCTCTGAGTAATCCCTTCGCTCCGCCGGAGTCAGCGAGAAAAACCAGTGCGCCTTGTCTTGGGTCGCCTGCTGCACGTTCGGGTGATTGCGGTAGTCGGCCATGTACCGCTCGTAATACACCGGAGTGAAATCCCTGGCGGCGGCCAGGATTTGCTCGGCGTTGCAGCTGGTCTCGATCATCCTCCGGGGTATTGGAAAGTCGTCGGTGGAATCGGCTGCGGCAACCCGGGGGAAAGCCGCTGAAGCGGTACCGAGGACGAGCACTGCGACGCCCACCCGGAGAACAAGACTCAAACTATGCCCGCGCATAGCCGTTACTAAAACGCTCCCGTAACGGCTCCGCGCTGGGCTCGGGCGGCCAACTGTTCCGGCGTTATGTCAGCATTTACAGATGAGGCCACGCGACATCGCTCGCATCTTTGCCGTTGTCATGGTCTTGATGTGGACGCTGCAGAGCACGCCACTCGCTACCCGATCGGCTTCAGCTGACCCCTGCCCTGATGTGCAGGTGGTGTTCGCCCGCGGCACCAACGAACCTGCCGGTGTCGGGGCGGTCGGCCAGGCGTTCACCGACTCACTGAGGTCGCAAGTTGGTGGCCGGTCCGTGGCGGTTTACCCGGTCAATTATCCCGCGAGCGACGATTACGTCAGCAGCGCGTTAGCCGGTGCCGCTGATGCGCGCGCTCATGTCCAAAACATGGTTGCAAACTGCCCCAACACCAGAATGGTGCTTGGGGGATATTCCCAGGGCGCGGGCGTGATCGATTTGACCACCGATCAGCTGGCACCTCAAGTGGCAGATCACGTCGCCGCGGTCGCCGTCTTCGGCAATCCGGAAAGCACATTGGCCAGGACGTTGGCCGGCGGGCAGCTTCCGACCATCAGCGCGGCGTACCGGCCCAAAACCGTTGACCTGTGCGCGCCCGATGACCCGATCTGCTCTGAAGGCCGGAATCTGGCCGCGCACGTTTCCTATGTCAATTCCGGGATGACCAATCAGGCCGCGGCGTTCGCCGCGAGCCGGCTCTAGCCGTCATCAACAACAGGCGCTCAACCGGGCGCCCCTACACGGGGATTTTGCCGGCGATCTGGTTCGCGATCTTCACCGCTGAGTCCCCTGGGTTGGCGCTGCAGGTGTTGACGTCAATAACGACGTTGTTCCTGGCTGCCAGAGCACGGCCACAGCCCCAGCCGGGTGCCTTGGCTTCCTTTTCGGTTGCAGTGGTACTCAATACGCCGTTGCTGTTGGACACCGGGGCCACTGTCCACTGCGTGCCGCTTTGGATGTGGCGGTACTCGTGGCAATTCGGCCACTGTTGGGCCGAGGCGGCGACGAAGGCGGCGGCTTGTTTGACGGTGGGAAACAACACCACGGCCTGCTCGGCATAATGAGTGAAATTGTCGCCGTTCTGCAGTGACAGATCGCGCTCCGCGGTGAAACCGCTGCCCTGATACACCTGTGCCTGTGCCGAACCGTCGATAGCCAGACAGTCCCTGGGCTCCATCGTGGCGCTGTCGTCAGACATCGACGTGCGGTTCTTCGTGACCGCCATCTCCTTCGCCCCCATGGCGGCGTTGATTTGTTCGGGGCTGAGCAGCAACCCGTCCAGCGCACGCTCTTGGATAGGGGGCGCAATCAGCCCCGGAGTGGTTGTGGTGGTTTTGGCGCCTTGGCTGCCGCTGCCACACCCGGCGACGAAAATGCAGGCCCCGACAACGGTGACCGCAGCTATTAATCTGCGCATACGTTCATCCGCTGTGTCGCCATAGTCCCGGACCGATCACCGCGGCGTGCCCCTCGAAACGTTCCCAGTAGGTTTGAATTGCATGCTAAGAAGTATCCCGCGTCATCCCGACTGATTCGCTTCTTCATGCTCTCGTTTCGGTTTCGGCTTTGCTCACTCGGGCGGCTCAGGAGGTTTTGGGGATTCGATGGCGGGGGGCACGTTCTTCAGCCACTTCCTAAGCCAAACAAGGCGATCGATCACGATGCCGATGCCCAGAAGCGTCAGCAGCACCAAGATCGCGGTGATCACCCACTCCATGGTGGCAGGTGGGAGGCAGATACGCCGCTTCACCGTTCGGACGACTGCTAGGCCGGTGTCACCTCCACACCGACGTGCACCTTGTCGATGCCGCCGCGGACGATCGTGTGCGCGTAAAACCACCAGGCGTGGTACCAGTACCGCTTGAGGACGGCGTTGTAGACACGGCGGGTCTCCGATTTTGGTAGCACCCGGGCGATCGCCTCGACTTCTTCGCTTTTTGGTTTGCCCAATGCGGCGCTCTTGGCGATCGTCACCCGCGAAGTGTTGCGGATCCGTCTGACTTTCCACGAGCCGTCATCGGTGATGACCAGCAACCGGTCGCCATCGGGCACTCCCCAGATGGGTGTTGGTTTCGGACGGCCGTCTTTGGTGAAGGTGGTCAACAGCAAGTACTTGGAGGTGATGACGTCTCGGAACGTGAGGGCCACTGTGGTTTCCTTTCTGCGTTAACCACCCAAGCGGTCCGGGCGAGGGCATCCATCGCGATCGTCTCGCCGGCTTCATCAAAGCGTAGAGACACCTTCGCGCCGGGTGAAAGCCGAACGGTTCGGTCACGGCGGTACCGCCGCAGCGGGTTACGGACCGGTGTCGGTTGATCGTCAGTTGTGCTG
>JAFAQO010000061.1 GCA_019246375.1 Mycobacterium sp.
CAGGCGATGGCCGACCGATGGGGCGCTTCGGTGCGCGAATTGAACGCGGCGGCGGCTCGGGTGGGGCCGGGCTTGTCGTGTCAGGCCAGCGCAGCCGCAGTTAGCGCCGCCCACGCCGGGATCGCAGTATTCGTAGCGGTTTTGGGCGCACGGGTGGGTGCTCGCGCCACCCATGTCGTTGCAGCCGATCACCGTTACCTCGCCAACGAGACCGGCGCTGCGCACCGGCTGGCCGCTGTGGTTGATCCGGTTCTGGGTGTGTAGTGATGTCAGCGGTGGCAGCGTTTCCCGGTCTTTCGCAGCTGCTGGCTTGGCCCACTGAGCATTTAACCGAGGCGGCCGATTTCTGGGAGGCCACCGGCGGGCGCTGCTTTGCAGTGGCCAATCAGGTCTGGCGGGATGCGCTGTCGGTCGATTGGCAAGGTGAGGCCGCCGAGGCGCTGCGCGGGGCCACCCATGCCGACATGGTGACGACGAGCGCGGTGGCCGACCAGTTGCAGGAGGCGGCCAAAGTTGCCCGTAGCGGGGCTTCAGATTTGTATGCGGCCCGCTCCCGGGTGCGCTACGCGGTTGAGGACGCCCGCGCGGCGGGGTTCGTTGTGGGGGAAGACCTCTCGGTTACCGACTGCTCCGGCGGTGGATCGCCCGCCCGGCGGGCTATCCGGCAAGCTCAAGCACAAAGCTTCGCCGGCGACATCGGTCAGCGCGCCGCCCGACTCGTGGGCCTCGATCAACAAGTAGCCGGCAAAGTCACCGCCGCCACAGCCGCAATCCGCCACGCCTTCCCACAAAACCCGACCGCGGACACGCCTCCCAAGGACAACCACGTCCACGCCGTCGACAACCAAACCTTCAAACAAGACCCACCACCGCAAGGGCCGCCGGGCAACCCGTTTGCCGGCTGGACCGACGAGCAAAAAGCTCAAGTAGCAACCGAAATCGGCCACGGTCACGCGTTAGAGCATTTTCCGGGGAAGACCCCGCAACAGCTGGCTAGGTGGATCTATGACGCGATGAATGACCCCAATACCCGTATTGGTACCAGCATAAAGTCCGGCGGATTAGTGCTTCTACGTGATGGCGAGGTCGTTTTCATCAATCCGCAAGACGGCGACTATGGAAGTGCGTTCATACCTGAGCCGCGTCCGGTCAACTCATGGCGGACGCCGCTGGAATACTTCGAGCAGAACACCAGGGCAGTCGAGCCGCTACCGCCTCCTGCGCCGGGACGCCTGCCGCCCCTTACTCCCGGTGAAATGGCGCCCGCTGCACCCGCGCCACAACCCCCACCCGCGCCGCGGCCCGCACCCGCGCCGCCACCAGTTGAAGCGCCGCCAGCGCCCAGACCGGCGCCCCCGGTAAAGGGTGGCGAAGCAGGACCGATGATCGGCGGACCCGGCATGCCCTTTGGTCCCCACCTAGCTCCGCCCCCGCACGCTCATCCGCACTGGCTTGGCGAGACCCCCGAAGAAGAATGGGAGGAAGGCCAACATTGATCGCCACCCTGGAGTCGTCTGAGCCGACCTGCACGTGATGGGTGTGATGACGACGTCGCCGGTCCTGGGCGGATCAAACCCGCAACCCGCTCCTGCCGTGGGCGACGTCGGCCGCTGACCTGACAGGGCTGGCCTTATCGTCAGCGTGGTCCGGTATGCATGTGTCTCTCACAGCCCGGGGGGATACTGCCGCCCCTGCTGCTCGCGATGTAACTGTTCGACCCAACGTCTCCGTCCCTCGATCTCCTCGGCGGTGAGGGGCCGGCCCCCGTTGGGGAATAACAGTTTGGCGCGCTTTATGCCGCCGATTTTGCGCTGCAGGCCACGGAGCAAGCTCACCGCCTCGGTGTCGGAGTAGCCGGTGACGGACGCGAAGCCGCGGCCCGCACCGACCACTTCGCTTGCCCAGGAACACTCGGTCAGGTAAAGCACACGGGCCCAATCTAGATCGGTCAGTGGCTCACAAGCGGTGACGGCACGACCAAGACGGAAGGTGAGCTCGCCGAACTCATCCCACGTCGACAACCCCAGCACCTGAAACGGAAACGGCATCACAGACGCCGCCAACGCCCACTGCTCCAGCGCCTGCCAGATGAAATCGCGTTCCCTATCGGTCAGCTCGACTGCCACCAATTCAGAAGAATTTGTCATCGAACAGAGCGTACGGCCAGGACCCTACATGCAAGGTCTCAGCAGGCTTTCCTCGATACACGGCCGTTACGTCGACCAGAACTGATACAGGATCTGATCACGCTCGTTTCTCTAAAACCGAGACAGTTCATCGGGGCCTGGTCGACTGCCTCCGGAAAGTCGAAGGCATGAGCGCCATCGAATGGCGCCCGCGACTGGCTTCGGGCAAGCATCGTCGATTTCCTCAACGCGATTGCGGCGAATATGCGCAGTAGCACTGTTACGAGTACGGTTTGCCAGTCCCGGCGGCGAAGTCTTATTTTTGTGCGGTGAGCCAATCCCGGTACGCCCAGTTGTCGCGTCGTGAGCTCGCCGTTCTGGTGCCGGAATTACTGCTGATCGGGCACATGATCGACCGCTCCGGCATGGCCTGGTGTATCCAGGCGTTCGGTCGCGAGGAGATGTTGCAAATCGCCATCGAGGAGTGGGCGGGGGCCAGCCCGATCTACACCAAGCGCATGCAACAGGCGCTGAACTACGAAGGCGACGATGTGCCCACCATCTTCAAGGGCCTGCAGCTCGACATCGGCGCTCCACCGCAGTTCATGGATTTCCGCTACACCGTGCACGACCGCTGGCACGGCGAGTTTCACCTCGACCACTGTGGCGCGCTGCTCGACGTGGAGCCGATGGGTGACGAATACGTCTTTGGCATGTGCCACACCATCGAAGACCCGACCTTCGATGCCACCGCGGTCGCGACGAACCCGCGTGCGCAGATGCGGCCGATTCACCGGCCGCCCCGCGTTCCCTCCGATCGGCATCCGCATTGCGCGTGGACGGTCATCATCGACGAGTCGTATCCGGCTGCCGAGAGCATTCCGGCCGTGGATGTTGTCCGCGAAACAAACGCTGCGACATGGGAATTGGAAGCGATTGATCGTTCAGACGAAGGGCTCGCCGACTACTGGGGCCCGCTGGTCTCCGATCTCGACTTCGGCGCCTTCTCGCATTCGGCGTTGGTGCGCATGGCCGACGAAGTGTGCCTGCAGATGCACCTGCTGTATCTGTCGTTCGCGCTCGCGGTACGGGCACGCGCCGGAGCCGACGCGCAACTGGCCGTATCCCTCGGCACGCGCCAGCTGATCGGGCTCGCCGGGCTGGGCGCAGAACGCATTCACCACGCCTTGTCGCTGCCCGGCGGCATTGCGGGCGCACTGCGGGTTTTCGAATTGCACCCGCTGCTCAATCCTGTTGACTACATCCAGGCCGAGCTGGCACAGGACACCGTGGCGGTGCACCATTCGCCGGCCCGCGACGACGGTGCCTGGATCTCGTTATGTTCACCGGAATCCGTGCAGCCGCTGCAGGCGATCGCCACCGCGGTCGACCCGTACATCCAAGTCCGGGTACACGGGACGGCCACCGACTGGACCGCCGAACTTGTCGAAACTGACGGCGCGGCAACCGAATTGCCAGAGGTGTCGGTAGCCAAGGTCAGTGGCGGATCGACTTTCCAGTTCCAGTCGAGGCGGTCGCTGCCACTCACCGTGGTGTGATCGCACTGGCGGCATACCACCCGCCGACCTGCGGCTATCGGAAAGGTAACGCACCGGTCTCGACACGGAGTGTCTGGTTTTTGTAATCCGCTGCCGTCGCTATGGTGACACCGCCCGCAGACCACACTTGAATGCAAGGTAGTCGCTTTATGCACGAGCCGTTGGGATTATCGATCGGCAGCACGAATATGGTCGCGGCGCGTAACGGAAGTCCACCGGTGACGCGCCGCACAGTGCTGACCCTTTTTCCGCATCGCGCACCCGAAATCGGTATGGCGGCGGAGAACCCGAACCTGACCGAGCCCGGCACGGTGCTGAGTGGCTTCGTGCAGCGCATCGGCGAGTCGGCCGCTTTGTTCTCCGCGGACGGGTCCAGTCACGACCCGGATCTGTTGCTGGTCGAGGCTTTGGACGCGATGGTCTCCACGGTCGGTGCCGACGCGGCGTCGTCAGATATCACGATTGCTGTTCCCGCACATTGGGGACCCGAACCCTTGCGGTCACTGCGCAACGGGCTGCGGACCCATGCGGGTTTTGTGCAGAGCGGAGTGGCCCCGCGGCTGGTTTCTGATGCCCTGGCGGCGCTGACCGCGATCAACTCCACTTCCGGTCTTCCGGCTCGTGGCGTCGTGGGGCTACTCGACTTCGGCGGTGGCGGCACCAACATCACGCTGACAGATGCTGCGTCGAATTTCGAGCCCATCGGGAAGACACTGCGGCATTGGGATTTTTCCGGCGACCAGATCGATCAATCTCTGTTGGCCCATGTGGTCAATGGCATGGGCGAGACGGGCAACGTGGATCCAGCTGCTACTGCTGCGGTCGGTCCCCTCGCGCAGCTCAGAGAAGAATGCCGGCAGGCCAAGGAACGGCTGTCTACGGAGATGGCGACCGACTTTGTTGTCGACTTCTCGGGATACCGCTCCACCGTTCACATCACGCGAACTGAACTGGAAGACCTTATTCAGGACGGGTTGAGCGGTGTGCTCTCCGCTTTGGATAACCTACTGGCGCGCCGCAACATTGACTGGACGGACGTCGCTACGGTGGTGACTGTGGGCGGGGGTGCGAGCATTCCGCTTATCGCTCAACGTCTTTCGTCGCACACCCGGACATCGGTGATCACCGCGCGCGAACCCGCATTCAGTGTGGCCGTCGGCGCTGCGATGTTCGCCTCCCGCGAACCAGCGGTGGAGGAGGCGCCGGCAGTGACGGAGATGGCAGCCGCAGTAACGGGCACGGCGACTGGAATCGCAGGTCTGCCTCCCGCCGACGTCCTGCGCGACGAAAACGGTTCCGGGGCGCTTCAAAAGTTGGCCTGGTCGGAGGACGAGGGCCTCGGTAACGATTTGGTGCCTTTCATCGGTGATCCATACGGCGGCAACGGGAACGGGAACGGCAACGGTCGTCCTGCTCGGTATGCGCCTGATCGCGAGCTGCTGTACGAGCCCCCGCGAGGCCGTCAGCACCTGCCGCGCTTGGTGTTTGGGCTTGCTGCTCTGGCCGCAATGATTGCAATCGGAGGTGTGGCATACAGCTTGTCGAGCACCGTCGACCACAAAGCGCCCACCCAGCCGACCACCAGCAAGACAGTGGCGCCGCCGCCACCATCCAGCTCCGCAGCGCCGCCACCCAGTTCCACAGCGCCGCCACCCAGTTCCGCAGCACCATCGCCGAGCCTGATGCCGTCGCCCAGCGTCATTCCGAGTCCCAGCAGCCCTGAGGAACCGCCACCGCCACCACCACCGCCGCCACCGCCGCCGCCGGTGACGACGACCTACCAAGCGCCGCCGACTACGACGATGCAGCCCACGACAACGCCGCCGACCACCACGACGACAACCACGACTGCACCACCGCCGCCGCCGCCGGCCGCGACGACCACTCCAACCACGATTCCGATGACGACGGAGTATTTGACTCTTCCGTTGGTGCCGGTGCCGATACCTATCCAGGTTCCGCAGCGGCAAGCTGACCCCAATCAGCCACAGAACCCGTATGTGGGTCCCGGGTATCCCTGATCGCGCCGGTCGGCGAGTAAGGTTGACATACGCGGTCCGCGGGAGTCGTCCCGCCGCCAGCAAAACCTCATAACGGCAGCGGTGCAGTCACTCCTCCGCCCGGACCGTGGCGAGCGAAGTACCGTGGAGGAGCCGTGGACATCGTTCTTGGGGTGTCGGTAGCACCCGCGACGGTCCGCATGGTGCTCATTGAAGGTGTCAACGCGGACGGCGTCACCGTCGATGAGGACAACTTCGACGTCGTTGTCGGCGACGGATCAGCAACGTCGGGTGCAGCCGACCGGGCGATTGCCGCCATTCAGGGGACCCAGGAAAGCGCCGGCCAAGCCGGTCACGCATTGACCTCGACCGGCGTGACCTGGACCGAGCCGGGCGAGGCCGCAGCACTGCGTGACGCATTGGAATCCGGTGCGGTCGGTGCGGTCATGCTGGTCTCACCGTTACTTGCCGCGGCTGCGCTCGCTCAGACGGTGGGCGTTGCGTTGGAGTACGCCCATACCGCGCTGCTGTTCATCGAGGCGGAGAGCGCGACAGTGGCTGTGGTTGACACCTCCGACGGTTCGATTGTCGACCTGCATCGACGGCTCGTGCACAGCGCGGAGGCGATAGCGGAGTTGGCGGAAATGGTCGCTGGCCTGGATTCGCTGGAGTCGCACCCGGACGGTGTGTTCGTCGTCGGCTGCGGTGTCGACATTGTGCCGATCAAGCCACAATTGGAGGTCGCGACGTCGCTTCCGGTCAACGCACCCGAGGAGCCGGATATGGCGCTGGCCCGCGCGGCGGCGCTGGCGTCGGCGAACGCACCACTGTTCGCATCGTCGACCGCCGCCCTGGCTTACGCACAGGATCCGGGCACGGGTGAGGTGGACCCTACTGCAGTGGCGCCGGTTTACCTAGGTGTTTCGGGCAACGCCAACCTCAGCTCAGCGGCGCTTGCCTACAGCGCAATCCCGGAAGAGGGCTCAGCGGGGAACGAAGCCGAGCGCTCCCGTGTGCCCAGACCCGTGGCTTTGGCAGCTACTGCGTTGGCAGCGATCCTCGTTATCAGCGTTGTGGCGCTTGTGATTTCACTTGCGGCCAATGTACGGCCGACGGTCGCTCAGCGACCTCACTCGGGCGGCAGCGCAGCCGCCCCGACCAACCAGGCGCCGCCGCCGAAGGCGAAAGCTCCTGCCGTCCAACCAGCGCCGTCTGCGCCGCCGCCGGCCGCACCCGCTCCGCCGCCATCGGTCGGACCGGCTCCGCCGCCGGAAACCATCCCGGCGCCGGCGCCCGTGGCGGCGCCCCGTCCGGTTGCGGCGCCGAATCCCGAGCCGCAGGCGCCAATACGCCAGGCCCCCCGGCGGGCCCCGGCATACGTCCCGGCTCCCGCGCCTGCGCCCGCCGCTCCGCCGCCGGCTGCCCAGCCTGCGCCGGCCGCTCAGCCGCCGGAGCCTGCGCCGGCCGCTCCACCACCGGAGCCTGCGCCGGCAGCTCCACCGCCACCTGCTGCTCCGCCTGCACCGGCGA
>JAFAQO010000210.1 GCA_019246375.1 Mycobacterium sp.
AGTATTCGTGGGCGAAGGAGATGTGACGCGCCTCCTCGGCCACGTGAATGGCCATCACCCGCTCCATGATCGGATGCAATGACTTACCCTCGCGCAACACATTCTTCTGGGTGTGGTCGATGGGCTCCGCGCCGGCGAGCACCCCGAAGAAGAATGCGACCGGCAACGGTCCGGCCACCAGCGGAATCAACGGCGAGATCCAGCGCAGCAGGCGCGGCATCCCCGGAACATCGGCGCCGACGCGGTTGACCATTTCCTGGAACATCATCGTGTGGTTGCACTCTTCAACCGATTCATGCAAGCAGTACCGGTATTCCGGCGAGCCGTTGGGCACCCAGAACGTGTAGTTCATCAAGCCGCGGATCAAGATGGATTCGAAGTGCAGCCCGACCTTGGCGACGTTTGCCTGGCGCCACATGCCAATCTTGATCTGGCGTTCCTGCGATTGAGCCAAATACCACGGGTGTCGGCCCAGCGGATCGGTTCGCGGCAGGATCCACCGCGGGTCATTGTCGAAAACGGCGAATTCCGATGAATCCCAATCGATATCGGTATACGGGTTGAAATTGCGCCGCACCGAGCCCTCGGACAGTGTGGTCAGCGTGTCCACATATTCGGCGTCGTCCTGCACCTCCATGTTGCGGCGCCAACGCTGCACCATTTTCGTCCGAACCATGTGAAGCCTCCTAGTGAGGTTTACATTTGGGCGTCTGATGTACACGGTACCGCAGGTATCGCGCACTTTCCAGACTCCGGTATTGCACTGTGGCGAAGGCGGAGACGAAGCCACGGTGTGAAGTGGACCACAGCTTGTGGGAACTATGCGCTGCTGCCGTGGATGTCGTTAGCCGATCGAAAAACCGGCTCACTACCCTGGTAAGCATGGTTGACCAGCTGACGATCCCTGACGACATCAAACCCCGTGACGGCCGCTTCGGGTCGGGCCCGTCGAAGGTCCGCCCGGAACAGCTCCGCGTCCTCAGCACCAGCGCCGCCGGGTTGTTCGGCACATCGCACCGGCAAGCGCCGGTCAAGGATCTGGTTGGCCGGGTCCGCGCCGGACTAACCGAATACTTCTCGCTGCCTGAGGGCTACGAGGTGATCCTCGGAAATGGTGGGGCAACAGCGTTCTGGGACGCCGCGGCGTTTGGTCTGATCGACAAGCGTTCACTGCACCTGGCCTACGGCGAGTTCAGCTCGAAGTTCGCCTCAGCGGTCCAGAAGAATCCGTTCATCGGCGACCCGATCGTGCTCAAGGCCGACCCCGGCACTGCACCGGAACCGCGCAGCGATCCGTCGGTCGATGTGATCGCCTGGGCACACAACGAGACCTCGACCGGCGTGGCGGTGCCGGTGCGTCGTCCCGCCGACTCCGGGGACGCGCTGATCGTCATCGACGCCACCTCCGGCGCCGGCGGCCTACCCGTCGACATCACCGAGGCCGACGCCTATTACTTCGCGCCGCAGAAGAGCTTCGCCAGCGACGGCGGCTTGTGGCTGGCCATTTTGAGCCCGGCAGCACTGGCACGGATCGAGGCCATCGCCACGTCCGGGCGCTGGGTGCCCGACTTCCTGTCGCTGCCGATCGCAGTAGACAACAGCTTGAAGAACCAGACGTACAACACGCCGGCGATCGGCACGCTGGTGCTGCTGGCAGAGCAGATCGACTGGCTGATCGGCAACGGCGGCCTGGATTGGGCGGTCAAACGCACCGCGGACTCTTCGCAGCGGCTGTACTCGTGGGCGCAGGACCGGCCTTACACCACGCCATTTGTCGCAGACTCGCAGCTGCGATCCCAAGTCGTCGGCACAATCGACTTCGTCGACGAGGTGGACGCTGCGGCGATCGCCAAGGTGCTACGGGCAAACGGCATCGTGGACACCGAGCCGTACCGCAAACTCGGCCGCAACCAATTGCGGGTCGCGATGTTCCCCGCTGTCGATCCCGATGACGTCACCGCGCTCACCCAATGCGTCGACTGGGTGGTCGAAAGACTCTAGCCAGCTGGACAGCGTGTCAGCGCCGTTACGCCCGTTCGCTGCACTACAGTCCCCACCTGACAGGTCCGGCGCGGCGGTGTGCAAGGAGCCTGTTGAGGAGGTCGACATGCGAGAACTAACAGTGGTCGGACTCGATGTCGACGGCAAACACATCATCTGCGAGGGCGCTGCTGAGAACGGGGGCCCGAACGACAAGTTCAAGCTGCGCGCCGACGACCGGCTGCGGGCGGTCGTACGCGGCGACGGAGCGCGGCTTGCACAAACCCAGATCGACATCGAGGTCACAAATATGCTGAGGCCCAAAGAAATTCAGGCACGGATCCGCGCGGGAGCATCCGTGGAGCAGGTGGCCGCGGCGACCGGAGCGGATGTCGCGCGGGTGCAGCGCTTCGCCCACCCGGTGTTGCTGGAACGCGCACGGGCCGCCGAGCTAGCAACGGCTGCGCATCCGGTCCTGTCCGACGGCCCCACCGTGCTGACGTTGATCGAGACGGTCGCCGCCGTCCTGCTCGCGCGTGGCCTCGATCCCGACGACGCCCACTGGGACGCGTGGCGAAACGAAGACGGCCGCTGGACGGTGCAGCTGGCATGGAAGGCCGGTCGGTCAGACAACCTCGCACACTTCCGCTTCACTCCCGGCTCCCACGGCGGAACCGTCACCGCCGTCGATGATGCGGCCAAGGAACTGATCGATCCGAACTTCGACCGTCCGCTGCGGCCGGTGGCCTCGGTGGCCCAGCTTGACTTCGCCGAACCTGAACCTGAACCTGAACCTGAACCTGAGCTTGAACTTGAACCTGAGCCGGAGCTTGAGCCCAAGCCCGAGACTGAGCCCACCGCAAGCCCGAGTGCCGCCGAGCGCCAACCCGAACCGGCCCGCAAGCGCCGCAGCAAGCCCCCGGTTCCGGCATGGGAGGACGTGTTGCTGGGCGTTCGCTCCGGCGCGCAGCGCTGACTCAACCAGTCCCGAAGGCCGCCAGCGCGAACAGGGTTAGCCACGCACCTATCACGCCTATCCCCGCGCCCAACACAAACCAACGCAGCACCGGGGTGTGTCGCCACCCCCACAAGGTGGGGGCGAGCCCACCGGCGGCAACGACGTTGAGCCCGACGGCCAAGAGCGGATGGACCCGGATC
>JAFAQO010000075.1 GCA_019246375.1 Mycobacterium sp.
CCCAGGCGGAGGGTGATAGCCGATGGCTAATTCGGTGATGGGTGATCTCCGCAGCCAGCTGCGCGTAGCGTTTCACCGGCTCCAGGACTGGTCCTACCCGGATGAGATTGATCACGAGCTGTTCTGGGCTTATATGAAGACGGCGCACGACGTCGGCGGCGAGCCAGATGCGCCGGTCACTTTCGAGGAAAAAGAAGAAGAGCAGTGGGAACTCAACGCCTTTGTCACATGCGAGGTTCTCGGCTGGCGCGGCATCTGGACGTCCGAAGAACGCAGAAGGCTCGGAAACGTCGATCTCGGGCGGATGCTGTATCTCGGCTTTCCTTATTACGGCCGTTGGGTGCTGGCCGTCGCGCGCTGCCTGATCGATAAGCGCCACATCACGCTGGGCGAGCTGATCGAGCGTGCAGACGAGGTACGTCAGCGCTGCGCCGCTGGCGGCGACGGCGCATTAAAAGCCGCGCCTCGCAGCATCGGGGACGGCAAG
Organism: Mycobacterium sp.; assembly: GCA_019246375.1. Taxonomy (GTDB): domain Bacteria; phylum Actinomycetota; class Actinomycetes; order Mycobacteriales; family Mycobacteriaceae; genus Mycobacterium. The sequence goes on from JAFAQO010000075.1 coordinate 488, forward strand.
CTGATCGCCAGGAACCGCCATCATCAAGAAGCGGTAGGCAAGGGAGATCCACAGTACTTCGCAGGCACGGCCGGCACGCCCCGGTTCGCGGTGGGCGATTCAGTGTGGGTGCGGGATCTGCCGATGCTCTTCTACACCCGCACGCAGGAGTATCTGCGGGGCAAGCCGGGCACGGTCGTCAAAGTGTCCTACGAGAGCCTGACGCCGGAGGATGAGGCTTTCGACCGCGAAGATCAGAAACCCGAATGGTTCTACATCGTGCGCTTCAAGATGACCGACCTGTGGGAGCCCTACACGGGGTGTCCGAGCGACACGCTTCAAGCTGAGATATCGGAACGGTGGCTGCAGCCGGTCGCCTAGACCGCAGCCCACTATCAGCAAAAAGCAGGAGTACCGGGATGGCAAAGAAAGCCGACGCCGCCGAGGCAGGCCACGACACAGGGGAGCGGCACGCAGCACCGATGGTCGAAGAGGTCACCGACTTCGAGGTGCTTGAGATCGCGCTGCGCGAGCTGGCGATCGAGAAGGGATTGTTTACCGCCGAGGATCACCGGCGGTACACCGAGTACGTCGAGCAGCTCGGGCCGGCGCCTGCCGCCCGCCTGGTCGCAAAGGCCTGGTTCGACTCGGATTTCAAGCGGCTGGCGCTCGAGGATGCCATCGCCGCCTGTCGGGAGATAGGAATCGACTGGCTGCAACCAACCGGCTTCGGCCCTCCCAGCGACTTCACCTCCCTGCAGATACTCGAGGACACACCGACGTTGCATCACGTGATCTGTTGCAGCCTTTGCTCCTGCTATCCCCGCCCGGTCCTTGGACAGTCACCAGAGTGGTACCGAACGCCGAACTACCGGCGCCGCATGGTGCGCTGGCCACGCCAGGTCCTCGCGGAATTTGGCCTCTACTTTCCCGAAAACGTCGAAATCCGCGTCGAGGACTCCAATTCCAAGCACAGGTTCATGGTGCTTCCGGTCCGGCCCGAAGGGACGGAGGGATGGACTGAGCAGCAGCTCGCGGACATCGTGACGCGTGACTGCCTGATCGGCGTCGCCCTACCCAAACCCGGCACGACATCCAACGCAGACCGCCCCGTGCATCCCGCGGTCCGTCCAGCCGAGAAGTACTGAGGACGAAGAAATGGCGATCGAACAGGACATCACAACTGTCAGGGTGCAGACGCTGGAGCGGATCGTTGAACGCGGACAGGTGTGGCCGCGAATGGCGCAAAAGTACGGCGTCACCAATCCAGTTCCGCCCTGGAAGTCAAGTGTGGAAGGGATGTGCGACGCGCTCGATCGGGAAGGGACGGTGCTGCCGCTCCTGACGCGTCGGTGCGATGAGGATCGTCTCTCCCAAGACGTGTACGCGACACTGCCTTTCCCGGAAAATCAGCTCGTCGCGCTGGCGCACTCCCTTATTGCAAGAAACGTCATCGACGAAGAAGCGCTGGCCAACCGGATGAAGGCGGTCCGTGCGCGGCTCGAAGCCGGTAAGGCGTAATCCGGCACCACCCTCGCGGGCACCAAAGCCTCAGTTATGCAGTGGCGCAAGGAACATGCAGCGCCGCCCGTGCCGCAGCCGCCTAAAAGGCGATGCCGCCGTCGACTGTTTCGATCGTCGAGTGCTTGCGCGTCAAGGGATTCAGGAGATCAGCACCGTGTCGCGGCCCGGATGCGTCGGCGCCGATCATAGTCATCGCTGTCGCAGGCCGCTGTTGGGAGGCGGTCGGCAAGTCGGTCATCGGCGTGCTGATGGGCCGCGGTGGCGGCGGTTGACTTCGTCGGCGTCAGATCAACACAAAAGCCCTGCATACCGACTGGCTCCCCGGGCCCCTCGTAAAACGGCGCACCGAGTAAGACCACGTCATGAACGCGGCAGCCGGTGTCGACGATGCGGTGTCGTGAGCTGAACCGCTGGCGTGCGCGCCGGACGTTGTCAACGATGGCCGCCACCCGGTCGTAATCGTTGGGATGGACTTGCGGCAGCGCTAGGTCGATGCCAGTTGCCGGGGCAGCTTGACGACAATCGTGCACCTGCAGAATCTGCGGTGACCACTCACAGCGTCCGTCGTCGAAGTAGAGCCGGAACCAACCCAGGCGTTGTGGCGGACGGGCCGCGGGCAGCTGCGGGGCGGCGTCGTCGACGAAGCGGTCCAATACGGGCGTAAGGCTATTCGGGATCATGATTACCCCCTTGTTGACCGGGCGGCGTGCTGCTGTCCCGGCGCATTGTCGGTTTCACGTAACGATTCGGCGGCCAGATCACAGCCGTGAGCAGCGTCGGCCAGCCGGTAGTCAGCGGCGAAGGACCGTCTTATTAAACGGCGCGCGCGTTAACCGATGTTGAAGCGACACGGGTGACCTCCGACACACGATTTGGCCGCTCGTCGGTCACATCCAACCAGCGGCTGTGGCGCTGGCAGAGGTGCTGCCTACCGCGCATTTCGTGGCAGGGGTGTTCGCGATGAGAGCCGCATCGCATCGCGTACCAGAGTCGAGGTCCACGCGTGCCGAAGATTGATTTGGTTACTT
>JAFAQO010000223.1 GCA_019246375.1 Mycobacterium sp.
CGGTGCGACTGCGGTCCAGGTAGGGCGCCGCGTTGGTGGGTTCGAAGATGCCGTTGCCCGTGATGGACGGGTTGAAAAGCGGGTTGAGGTCAATCGCCCGACCGTAGGCGTGCTGCGACCATTGGTCAGATCCCGGGATACCTCTGCAATTGAACGCCGAGGTGTTGTTGTCTTCCATCGACAATTCGTCGGCAGCAGCGGGATAGCGCTCGACCGTGTTGACCTTCTCGATGGGATAGCGAAGCCGGTAGAGCTCCGCAAAGAGGTCGATGACCTGCGGCGCCAGATCCTGATTCACAATCAGTTCCCCGCGGCGCCGCCGGCCGTCGAAACCGATGTGGTCTATGTCGATCCGTCGCAATTGCGCCGGCCCAACGGGGCAACCCGGACGCCAGCTTGCGCCCAGTTCGGCGGCGGTGACGGGGTGAATGGTCGCGACGGCGAGTGGTGATGGCGCAGTCGCGGACGGCGGCGTCGCAGCAGACGGTGGCGGCGTCGCGGTAGGAGGGGGTGGCGCTGCGGTGCATTGCACGAGCACAGCGCTGGCTGCGGTCATTGCTGCCAGCAGGGCGACGCTCCGCCCGAATGATGTCGATCGGCTGTTCGGCTCGACACGTCCATGCGCCGCATTAACGCTTGACACGGTGCAATTGTGCAGCGCGCTCGTTTTGGCAGTCACGGTGCGCTGCGCGGTGGCGATGGTCGGCGACGAGGTGCAGACGCGGCAACTTGTCTGGGTCGACGGGCGGGGCCGCTGGCCGTGGGCCCCAGCATTCATCTTGCATCCCAACAGCTTTATCCCGAGGTGGAGTCAAACGGTCCAGCGCAGGTGCAGAGTTGGCGGTTTGCGAAACACCAGACCGCGGGGCGTATTCGGGTAGTCGTTGTCGAGCCGTAGGCCGGGAAGTCGTTCCAGAAGTCGACCGACTGCGATTAAGGTCTCGGATCTGGCGAGCGGTGCGCCCAGGCAGAAATGCGGGCCCTGCGCGAACGCGAGGTTGAGCCTGGCGTTGGTGCGGCAGATGTCGAACCGGTCCGGGGCGGTGAAGACCGCCGGGTCCCGATTGGCGGCAGCGATCGACACGGTGACCAGGTCGCCGCCACGGATGTGTGCGCCCGCGAGATCGACACTGCGCGTGGCGTATCGCTGAACCACCGCTGCGGCGGGCTCCAACCGGATCGACTCTTCGATCGCGTTCGGCAAGAGATCCGTGCCGCCACGGATCAGCGTGAGCGCCTCCGGGCTGTCGAGTAGGTGGCGCACCGCGTTGACGATCATGCCTTCGGTGGTGTCGATACCCCCGAACATCAGTACCGCCGCGTTCGACACCACCTCATCGTGGCTGAGTCCTTCCGGCGCGCACGCGGCTTCGCTCAGCAGCGATGGCCCATCGGCGGTGCCGATCGCTCGTGTCACGCTTGCCCGCAACTGACCGAACGCTTCTGTCCCGGCCGCGGTCAGCGGTTGCCCCGCCGTCACCGCAGACACGTCCGCCACGATGGCCGCGTACCAGGACAGCAGGGCGCTGGGATCGACACCGCGAAGGCCGAGCGCTTCGGTGACCACCGCAGCCGCGAGCGGACCGGCGAACTCACGGCGCAGTTCGGCGCCGCCGGCCGGTCGCATCAGGGATATCAGCCGATCGGCCTCCGCTTCGATGAAGGGCGCGAACCGGTCGAGTACCCGCGTCGGATGGAACGGGTGCGCGAAGGGGACGCGGTAGCGGGCATGGTCGGCGCCGTCCGCTGAGAGCATGCTCCGGCCAACCACAACGGAGGTGGAGAACCGGGAATCGTCGACGGTGAAGACGGCCGAATCACGCAGCACCCGCAGCGCAAGGTCATACCGGGTGACCAGCCACCCGCCCAGCGCGGCCAACCACGTCACCGGCTCGGCAGCCCGCAGCTGTGCAAGCAGTCGGTGCGGGTCCTCCTCGAGCTCGCGCAGCGCCGTAGTGCGCCCAATCGGGTACTTCTCGATGGCGATCCCGCTTTCAGTAAAGAGGCGACCAGGCGGAAGTCCGCAGCAGCCGGCTCTCCCACTGGTCGCGGTATTTCAGGGCCTCTGACATATAGGTGCCGGGTCCCCGCCGGTCAGACGGAATATCAGTTGTGAGCAGGTGGACCAACGCGGCGTAGTCGTTGGACGGGTCGATTTTCTGCCACAGCATCGCCTCGCGCCGTTTGTAACTTCCGTGCGCTATCTGAAAGCAGGCTTGAATTTCGAGTAGCCGGGACGCCTTGGCAAGCGGCCGGTAGTAAATCTCGTCCCACGAGCGGATGTAGTCGTCCAGCGGCGCATAGGGCCAGCCGGTGTCCTCCATGAAAAGGCTCAACGGATGCGTCGCACCATCGGTGGGCACACTCGCCAGGTTCACCTCTTGCAGAGGCGACCACTCGACCGGAAGAAGAATCTTGCCGATCACGTTGTGGCGCAGCTGGTCCAGCTCGCGCATCCAATAGTGGAAGTCACCGTTCTGAACGCGGCGGGTGAGGTTCTCCCAGGCCGCGCCGTCGGTGATGCCGGTGATCGTGACGACGTTGTAGGACAGCCCGGAGCCGTGGGCGTGGTTGGTGTACCAGAGCAGCCGAGCGTTGTCCCCCTCGGCCAGCGCGGGCATCCAGCCCTCCCGGTAGGCCGCCTCAAACTCGTCCTGGCGCGCGCCGACCACCTTATGGGTCTCGTGAAGAAACAGCACGCCAACTCCTTTCGCTGACTCAGGCCCTGTCCAAAATCAGCGCGGCCAGCTGGCGGCGGTTCACCTTGCCGGTGTCGTTGTACGGAATGTGGTCGACGATTCGAAGCCGCTCCGGAAGCTTGAAGTAGGCGATCCGCTCGCGACAGTGCTCTCGCAAATCCTCGAGGGTTACCGGGGAACGGGCCACTACCGCGGCGCCGACCCGCTGGCCCATCTCTTCGTCGGCGATCCCGGCTACCGCCACATCGCTGACGGCCGGATGGGAACGCAGCGCTTCCTCGACCTCGATCGGCCCGAACTTCTCTCCCCCACGATTGATGGTGTCTTTCAGCCGGCCGCTTGGATAGATATAGCCGTCGCAATCCTGACGCGCTAGGTCACCAGTTCGGAGCCAGCCTTCGCCGACGTTCTGGGCGGTGCTCACCCACAGCTCGCCGACCGACCCTGCCTCGACGTCGGTCCCAGTGTTGGGATTCACCACCCGGACCTCGACGCCGGGTAGCGGCCGGCCGACGGATCCGATGCGGCTGGGATTGCGATGATCCTCCGGCACCAGAGTCGTGTAGGCGCCCAAGGTTTCGGTTTGACCGAAAACGTTGGCGAACGCCACATTGGGCATCTGGGCCATAGCCCTTTGCACCAACGCGACGGGCGCGGCAGCCGCGCCGTAGGCGATGGCGACCAACGAGGTCAGGTCGGTGCGGCCGAAGTCGGGATGGTCGAGGATGCGCCGCAGCATCGTGGGCACCAGAAATGTGGTGGTCACCCGATGCTCCTGCACGAGGCGCAACCACTCACCGGCGTCGAACCGGTCCTGCACCACGTAGGTGTTGCCCGAGTACAGCGTGGCGAGCAGGCCGATCGCGCCGCCGACGTGGAAGAACGGAACGCTCATCATCCCGATGGTCGGCGCCGCGTCCGCCCGGAATGACGCAGCGACTCCCCTGATCCTTTCGCTCAGGTGTCGGTTGGTGATTCCGATCGCCTTGGGCAGTCCTGTCGTACCGCTCGTGAACAGGACGAGCGCGTCGCGATCGTCGACGTCCCGGGCGGGCGGCGGCACCGAAAGCTGACCGTTACGTGACAAAAGGTCGGCCGCCGTCAGCGCCTTATCGAGGCCTGCTTCCCGGAGCCGGCCGGCGTACACCTCCCCGGCAACTCCCACCGCGGCACACCCGGCGTTACCCAGGAGTCCTTGCATTTCCGATGGTGTCAGGGCGGGATTCATCAGCGCCGCCGCCGCGCCGATACGCGCTGCACCGAGGACCGTCGCTATCGACAGCAGGCTCGCGTGGTCGACGACGGCGATGCGCCTGCCGGTTAACCCGGCGGCGAACAAGCCAGCGGCGCAGCGCTGGGCGGCTGTTGCCAGTTCGCCGTAACTGACCGTGCGCCCGTCGATGACGAGTGCGGTGCGGCCGGGATCCCCTACCGCAGCGCTGTCGCTGATCGTGCCGATGTTCATGTGCGCCTCAGTACATCGGCGACCACGAGGAGGTCCGTAGCAGCCGGCTGCTCCACTGATCGCGAAGGTCCAAGGCGTCGTGCATCCAGGTGCCCGGACCGCGGAATTCGGTTGGAATCTCGGTTCGGAGTAAGTTGAGCAGCGCCTCCGGCTCGAGGATGCGCTGCATCAACGCGACTTCACAGCGCAGGTGGCTGCCGAGGACAGGCTGGAAAGCGGCCTGGATTGTGAGCATGGCTGCCGGCCGGTCAAGGCTTTTGGCGTACACCTCACCGCAGCGGTCGATATATTCGCAGAACTTGTCTGCAAAGGGCCACATGGTGTCTTCCATGTAGAGCGTCAGCTCATGTTGCCGCCCATCGGCCGGCACCTCGTCGAACGGCACGTTCTGTAGCGGTGACCACGGAAGCGCCACAAGCAGTTTGGCCTCGACATCGTGGCGCAAGTTGTCCAAGTCACGCATCCACTGCCGAAGATCGCCCTGCTGGATCCGCAGTGCCAAGCGCTCCCATGCCGGTCCGTCGCGAACGGCGGTAATGGTGACGACCGTGTAGGCGGGCCCGCTGCCGTGGGCGTAATTGGTGTACCACAGCAACCGGGCGTCGTCGTCGGCGGCGAGCATCGGCATCCAGCCATCTCGGAAAGCCGCCTCAAACTCGTCTTCGGCGCGCCCGCGCACCGAATGCACCTCGTGCATGAACAGCATGCCGGGACCTCCCAGCGCGGGCAGTGCACCATGCATGCCTCGCCCAATGGACGTTATTCGCAGAGG
>JAFAQO010000247.1 GCA_019246375.1 Mycobacterium sp.
CCGACCTGCTGGCGCGGTTGCGAGCCCAGGTAGGCGGAGCTGCCCGGCGTCGGCGTCGCGCGGCTGAATAAGGGCCACTACGCGGCCCGCATCGTCGCACGGCTGGAGCTGATGACCGCGCTCCTCCTCGGGCCACTACGCGGCCCGCATCGTCGCACGGTAGAGTCTTGGTGACCGTCCGGTACCCGCATTGCGGGACTGGAACGAACTAAGAGACTTGCGAGGGTCGTCTGCGGTGATGCAGTTCGACGGTTTGCGTCCCGCGCGGCTCAAGGTGGGAATCATCTCGGCCGGCCGGGTAGGCACCGCCTTGGGAGTGGCGCTGGAGCGGGCCGACCACGTCGTGGTGGCCTGCAGCGCCATCTCTCATGCGTCGGTGCAACGAGCCCGGCATCGGCTGCCCGACACCGCGATCCTGCCGGTCCCTGACGTCGCGAGCAGCGCGGAACTACTGCTGTTGGCTGTGCCCGACACCGAACTTGCCGCCCTGGTGTCGGGCTTGGCCGAAACCGCAGCGGTGCGCCGCGGCACAATTGTCGCCCACACGTCGGGTGCCAACGGAATCGGTGTCCTCGCGCCGCTAACCCGGCAAGGATGCACCCCGCTGGCCATTCACCCGGCGATGACGTTCGCCGGCTCCGATGAGGACATCACCCGACTTCCCGACACCTGTTTCGGGATCACCGCAGCCGACGACGTCGGGTATGCGATCGCCCAGTCTCTGGTGCTGGAGATGGGCGGGGAACCGTTCCGGGTACGCGAGGACGCCCGCACCCTGTACCACGCCGCGCTCGCTCATGCCGGCAACCACATCGTCGCTGTGATCGCCGACGCGCTGGAAGCGTTGCGGGCCGCGCTGTGGGGCCAAGAACTGCTTGGGCAGGAGGTGGTGGGCGACCAGCCCGGCGGCATCGCCGAGCGGATCCTTGCGCCGCTGGCGCGGGCCGCGCTGGAGAACACGCTGCAACGCGGACAAGCCGCCCTCACCGGGCCGGTCGCCCGCGGTGACGCCGCCGCGGTGGCCCGGCATCTGGCCGCGTTGTCAGAGGTCGACCCTCGGCTGGCCCAGGCATATCGCGTAAATGCGCTGCGGACCGCGCAGCGCGCACACGCCTCTGACGAAGTGTTCGAGGTGCTGGCCCCGTGATAGCCAAAAGCCTGGCCAAGTTCAATGCCGGCGAACTCAACGTTTACTCGGACCCGAGTGAAGTCGCCGACCTCAGCCGCGCGCTGCGGCACACCGGCCGGCGGGTGATGCTGGTACCCACCATGGGCGCGTTGCACGACGGGCACCTGGCCTTGCTCCGTGCCGCCAAGCGGGTGCCCGGCGCGGTGGTCGTGGTGTCGATCTTCGTCAACCCGCTGCAGTTCGGGGCCGGTGAAGATCTCGACGCCTATCCCCGGCTGCTGAACGACGATCTGACGCGGTTGCGCGACGAAGGGGTCGAGGTTGCCTTTACCCCGACGGTCGCAGCAATGTACCCCGATGGCCCGCGCACCGCCGTGGATCCCGGTCCACTGGGCGCTGAACTCGAGGGTGCGGCCCGGCCAACCCACTTCGCCGGCATGCTGACCGTCGTGCTGAAGCTGCTGCAGATCGTGCGCCCGGACCGGGTGTTCTTCGGCGAGAAGGATTACCAGCAACTGGTGCTGGTACGGCAGATGGTCGCCGACTTCAACGTCGACGCGCGGGTGGTTGGCGTGCCGACGGTGCGTGAAGCCGACGGGCTGGCGATGTCGTCACGCAACCGCTACCTCGACCCGCTGCGACGTGAGGCTGCCGCCGCGCTGTCGGCAGCGTTGGTCGCCGGCGCGTACGCCGCGTCGGCCGGGGCCAGGGCTGCGCTGGATGCGGCTCGGGCCGTGCTCGATGCCGTGCCGGCGATCGACGTCGACTACCTGGAGGTGCGAAACACCTTGCTCGGCCCGGCACCAGACACTGGCCCCGCTCGTCTTCTCATCGCGGCCCGGCTGGGCAAGACCAGACTTCTCGACAACGTTGCCATTGAGATCGGACCTTCCGCCGGCACCGACGGGCAAGTTGCCGTCGGGTCGGACCACGAATCACCCTGGAGGAGTTGATGTTACGTACGATGCTCAAGTCGAAGATCCACCGTGCCACGGTCACGCACGCGGATCTGCACTACGTCGGTTCGGTGACCATCGACGCGGACTTGATGGATGCCGCTGATCTGCTCGAGGGCGAGCAGGTGACCATCCTCGACATCGACAACGGGGCCCGGCTGGTAACCTATGCGATCACCGGTGAGCGCGGCAGCGGCGTGATCGGAATCAACGGCGCGGCAGCACATCTCGTTCACCCCGGCGATCTGGTGATTTTGATCGCCTACGCGACGATGGAAGACGCCGAGGCGCGTAGCTACCAACCCCGAATCGTCTTCGTCGACACCCGCAACAGGCCGATCGACTTGGGCCACGACCCGGCCTTCGTGCCCGCCGACGCGTCTGGGCTGCTTTCACCCCGAGAAAGTGTGCGATAGCCGTGCTGCTGGCGATCGACGTCCGCAACACTCACACCGTGGTCGGGCTACTCTCCGGGTCGAAAGAACACGCAAAGGTGGTGCAGCAGTGGCGGATACGCACCGAGTCCGAGGTCACCGCCGATGAACTGGCGCTCACCATCGACGGGCTGATCGGTGACGACTCCGAGCGGCTCACCGGTGCGGCCGCTCTGTCTACCGTTCCCTCCGTACTGCACGAAGTGCGGATCATGCTCGACCAGTACTGGCCATCGGTGCCGCACGTGCTGATCGAGCCGGGGGTGCGCACCGGTATCCCGCTGCTGGTGGACAATCCCAAAGAAGTCGGCGCCGACCGGATCGTGAACTGCTTGGCCGCTTTTCACAAGTTCGGCAGTGCTGCCATCGTGGTCGATTTCGGCTCGTCGATTTGCGTGGACGTGGTGTCGGCCAAAGGTGAATTCCTCGGTGGCGCCATCGCGCCCGGGGTTCAGGTGTCCTCCGACGCCGCCGCGGCCCGATCCGCTGCTTTGCGACGGGTCGAGCTGGCCCGGCCGCGTTCGGTGATCGGCAAGAACACCGTCGAGTGCATGCAGGCCGGGGCGGTATTCGGCTTCGCGGGCCTGGTCGACGGGCTGGTCCAGCGCATTCGCGAGGACGTAGAGGGGTTCGCAGGCGACGACGTCGCGGTCGTCGCGACCGGGCACACCGCCCCACTCCTGCTGCCCGAGCTGCATTCCGTCGACCGTCACGACCAGCACCTGACCCTGCACGGCTTGCGGCTGGTCTTCGAACGCAACCGAGACACCCAGCGCGGCCGGCTCAAGTCCGCACGCTGAGCGGCCACGGCGCTCATCGACTGTGTCTCCTGGGATTCCACCCTCGAAGCCTGCACCCACACTCGACGGCGGGTCTGACCCGCTCATCTAAGCTGGCACGTCGTGAGCTCTGCCGACCCACCAGGCGCCGCGGCTGACCTTCCCGAGCAGTTTCGGATCCGCCGGGCCAAGAGGGCACGGCTGGCGGAGCAAGGCCACGATCCCTACCCGGTCACCGTCGAGCGCACGCACACCTTGGCGCAGATCCGCGCCGCCTACCCCGACCTGGCGGCGGACTCCACGACCGGTGACTTAGTTGGCGTCGCGGGCCGGGTGGTGTTCATCCGCAACTCAGGCAAGTTGTGTTTTGCGACACTGCAAGACGGCGACGGCACACAACTTCAGTTGATGATCAGCCTCGCCAGTGTCGGCGCCGACGCGCTCGAGGCGTGGAAGAGCGATGTCGATATCGGCGACATCGTTTACGCGCACGGCGAGGTGATCAGTTCCCGTCGCGGTGAATTATCGGTGCTCGCCGACTCCTGGCAGATGGCGTCGAAGTCGCTGCGGCCGCTGCCCGTCGCACACAAGGAAATGAACGAAGAGTCGCGGGTGCGGCAACGCTACGTCGATTTGATCGTCCGCCCGCAGGCGCGTGCCGTGGCCAGGCAGCGGATCGCCGTCGTGCGCGCGATACGGGCCGGGCTGGAACGACGTGGATTCCTCGAGGTGGAAACGCCGATGTTGCAGACGTTGGCCGGTGGAGCGGCGGCCCGGCCGTTCGTCACGCACTCCAATGCTCTCGACATCGATCTCTACCTACGGATCGCACCGGAACTGTTCCTCAAGCGTTGTGTCGTCGGGGGGTTTGACAAGGTCTTCGAACTTAATCGGGTGTTTCGAAACGAAGGAGCCGATTCCACCCATTCTCCGGAATTCTCGATGCTGGAGACCTACCAGGCCTATGGTACCTATGACGATTCGGCGGTAATCACGCGCCAGCTTATTCAAGAGGTGGCCGACGAGGCGGTCGGGACCAGACAGCTGTTGCTGCCTGACGGCAGTGTCTATGACATCGATGGAGAATGGCCATCGATACAAATGTATCCGTCGCTATCCGATGCACTTGGCGAAGAGATCACGCCCGATACAAGGGCTGAGCACTTGCTCGGTCTCGCCGATCGCCTTGGCGTCGAGATTCCCGCCGACCGCGGCTACGGGCACGGCAAACTAGTTGAAGAACTCTGGGAACACACGGTCGGCCCCGCTCTGACCGCACCCACCTTTGTCAAGGATTTTCCGGTCGAGACAACGCCTTTGACCCGTCTGCATTGTAATGACCCGGCCGTCACCGAGAAGTGGGATCTGTACTTGCGGGGAATCGAGCTGGCCACTGGGTACTCCGAATTGATCGACCCGGTGGTGCAGCGGGAGCGATTCGCCGCCCAAGCCCGCGCCGCGGCGGCCGGCGACGACGAGGCGATGGCGCTCGACGAGGATTTCCTGGCAGCGCTGGAGTACGCGATGGCGCCATGCACGGGAACCGGAATGGGTATTGATCGGTTGTTGATGGCTCTGACCGGCCTGTCAATTAGAGAGACAGTTTTGTTCCCCATTGTTCGGCCCCAGCAACTGAACAGCTTCAGTAGTGGCGGAAGCTGTTAGGATCGACTGCACTACAGTTGTTATGCCAGATTAGTTTCACGACGATCCAATCTGAGTTTCACAGGAAGCGCACAGGAAGAAATGCGAGGGTGAGCTGGTGGCGAAGAAAGTGACTGTCACCTTGGTCGATGATTTCGACGGTGAAGGCGCCGCCGATGAAACGGTCGAATTCGGACTCGACGGGGTGACCTATGAGATTGACCTTTCGACCAAGAATGCGGCGAAACTGCGTGGGGACCTCAAGAAGTGGGTTGAAGCGGGCCGCCGGGTTGGCGGTCGGCGCCGCGGGCGGTCTGGTTCCGGTCGCGGCCGCGGAGCGATGGACCGCGAGCAGAGCGCCGCAATCCGGGAATGGGCTCGCCGCAACGGGCACAACGTGTCGACCAGG
>JAFAQO010000306.1 GCA_019246375.1 Mycobacterium sp.
CCACACCGACGTGCAGCGCGAACTCGATGTCCACGATGTCGGCAGCCGGATCGGGGTCGACCAGCGTGTAGCCGCGTTGGTGCAGCTTGGTCCCGTCGGCAAACCACATCCGGATCCACATCGTCGGATGCACGGGCCCGTCAGCGAGCATCCCGCCGGCATCGAAGCTCACCCGCAAATAGTGCGGACTGATTTCGCGCCGACCGGTCACGGTAAGCCGGTAGTCACCGGCACGCAGCAGCTTCAGTACCGCGCCCTGCCAGCCCCGTGACGTTGGCTGTTCACTCATCTCTCCCTACACCCTTCCGTCGACTTAGGACAGGGTAACCTACCTTCGCCGGCGGCTAGGCGGTTCGCACTCGAGTGAACCGGTGCAGCAACCACGCCAGGGGAATGGTGAGCACCAGCGTCACGATGAACAAGAGCACCATCGAGCCGGTGTAGACGTGGTAGCGCAGCACCTCGACCATCGCGATCTCCATCGCGATCAGGTGGATAAGGAAGATCTCGTAAGAGATTTCGCCCAGCCACACCATCGGCCGGCTGGCGAGCAATCGCGCGTATAAGCCGTGGTTGCTCAGCGCGAGCGGCGCCACGGCCAGCGCCGCGATGAAGGCGTAAAAGCCTGCTTTGACCAGCGCATCGACCAAGCCGGCGGGCGATGTCGTCGGCGCACCCCCGATCGGAGTGGCGACGATGAAATAGCTGACGGTCGCCAGCGGGATTGCCGCGAACGCGTAGCAGCGCACACGCATCTTCTGCAGCACCGCCAACATCATGCCGGCGATGAACCAGACCAGGTAGCTGGGCAGCCACACCCGAGCGCTGTTGGGCAGCCAGTCGGTGGTGTGCACCACGATCAACCACGCCGGGGTGATCAACGTCAGTCCGCCCAGCGCCACCAGCAGTCGCACCGGCTGCCATTGCCGGCATATCACTGTCAGCAGCAGGTAGGACAACAGCGGTAGCACTACGTAGAAGGCGACTTCCACTGCGAGGCTCCACATTTGGGTAAGACCCTGATGCAGATATCCCACGTAGTTGCCGGTGTAGGTCTGCGTCAGCGTCAGGTTGCGCAACAGCCCCACCCAGGTGTGCCCGGGGTTCGGCCGTGCGGTGCGGTACTGGTAAATCAGGTAGGCCGCCAGCACGGTGACCGTGTAGGCCGGCATGATGCGCCGAACCCGGTGCCGGGCATAGCGGCTCACCGATGGCGGCGCGCTGCCCGTGGCGGCGGCTTTCACCCATGGGCGGAACAGCAGGAATCCCGACAGCACGAAAAATATCGGCACTCCGATCTCCAGCCGGGAACAGAGCAGGCCGAAATAGCCGTGGGTGTATTTGCCGGTGGTGTAGGCCGCGTGGGTGCCCATCACGAGGAGTGCGGCGACTGCGCGGATACCGGTCAGTGATGCGACCCGGTCGACTCCAGAGACCTGTTCGAGCCCACCTTGTTCCGTGGTGGTTTCGGGCAGGGTCATCCGGCGTGTTTCCGTTGCGATCTGCCGCTGTCACTGCGGCGGCGAGAGTCCGGCGGACGGTCGGGCCGCAGATTGATCAGAACGCCGGAGATGCGGGTACGTTCGAGCGCTTTGAGCGTCGCGGCCGGTAGGTGGGCCGGCAGCTCGACCAGGGAGAAGTCCGAGCCGATGGTGATGTGACCGAAATCGCTGCGGTGCAAACCGCCCTCATTGGCAATGGCGCCCACGATGGCGCCCGGACCGATCTTGTGCCGCTTGCCGACCGCGATGCGGTAGGTCGCAAAGTTCTTTTCGGACGGTCCTTTTCGGCTCTTGCCCGGCTTGCGCGTAGTCTTGGCCGGTCGCTCTCGGGTGTGTTGCTCTGGTGGTGGCTCCGGTGCCATCAGGAAGGCCTCGCCGTCGCGGGATTGCAGCGCAAGCGCCGCCGCGATGTCAGCCATCGGAACATCGTGCTCGCGTTCGTAGTCCTCGACCAGGCCGCGGAACAGTTCGATTCCCGCCGAGCCGAGCGTGTCGGTGATGGAATCGGCGAATTTCGCTACCCGCTGCGCATTGACGTCTTCGACGGTGGGCAGCTGAGCCTCTGCGAGCTTCTGACGCGTGGTTTTCTCAATCAACTTGAGCAGATGGCGTTCCCGCGGTGAGACGAACAGCAGCGCGGTTCCTGAGCGCCCGGCCCGGCCGGTGCGGCCGATGCGGTGCACGTAGGACTCGGTGTCGTGCGGGATGTCGTAGTTGAGCACGTGCGATATCCGGTCGACATCCAAGCCACGGGCCGCCACATCGGTGGCGACCAGGATGTCGACGGCACCGTCCCGAAGCGCTGTTATGGTTCGCTCACGCTGCGCCTGGGGAATGTCTCCATTGATGGCCGCCGCGGAAAACCCTCGGGCGCGCAGTCTTTCGGCGACTTCCTCGGTGGCTTGCTTGGTGCGGACGAAGACGATCATCGCCTCGAAGGGCTCGACCTCGAGCACCCTGGTCAGGGCGTCCATCTTACGCGGGCCGGCAACTTGGATGTAGCGCTGCGAGATGTTCTCCGCGGTCGCGGTTTTCGCTTCGGAGGTGATTTCGAGCGGATCATGCAGGTACTTGGCGGTGATGTTGCGGATCGCCCGAGGCATGGTGGCCGAGAACAGCGCGACCTGCTTGTATTCCGGGGTCTCGGACAAGATGCGCTCGACGTCTTCGGCGAAGCCCATGCTGAGCATTTCGTCGGCCTCGTCGAGCACCAGATAGTCCACGCGCGAAAGGTCCAGCGTGCCGCGTTCGAGGTGGTCGATGACGCGGCCGGGGGTGCCGACCACGACCTGCGCGCCACGTTTAAGGCCGGCCAGTTGCACGCCGTAGGACGACCCGCCGTAGATCGGCAGCACGTTAATCTTCGGTAAGTGCGCGCCGTAGCGGCTGAACGCCTCGGCCACCTGCAGAGCCAGCTCGCGGGTCGGTGCCAGCACCAGAGCTTGAGTGGCTGTGCTGGTGACGTCGATTTTCGACAGGATCGGTAGCGCGAATGCGGCCGTTTTGCCGGTGCCGGTCTGCGCCAGCCCCACGACGTCAGAACCTGCCATCAGGGCGGGGATCGTCGCCGCTTGGATGGCCGACGGCGATTCATACCCGACATCGTCGACCGCTCGCAAGACCGAGGGATGAATCTGCAGGTCGGCGAACGTGGCAGGTGGATCTTCTGGGGCGGCCATCGCATATGAAGTTTAGTGGCGATCGCGAGCTCGGCGTCGCCGAGCGCGGCGGGTCGCCACCATTGAACCAGTGGCAGCGAACGACAAGACAGGTGAGGGCCGCCCGGCCGCGCCTGCCACACTCTCCGACTCGATGACGGTACGGTGCTGCGATGTGTGGTGGCTAACCCGCCGGTTTCGGACGTTGACATGGGCGGCCGTCGGCGCACTGGTGGTCACGGTGCCCAGTGGCTGCGGGTCGGGCGATTCGACCGTCGCGAAGACGCCGCAGCCCGCGTCGACCCGTCCGGCTGGCACCACCAGCAAGCCGGGCCCACCCGCCCCGGTCGCTGCCCCCACCAGCAGCACGCCTGCGCCGGCCGATCCGTGCGCGATCGATCTGGCCGCGCCGACGATCGCCAGAGCGGTCTCCGACTTGCCTCGCGATCCGCGTAGCCAGCAGCCCTGGAACCCCGAACCGCTCGGCGGCAATTACAACGAATGCGCCCAACTGTCGGCCGTGATCGTTAAGGCCAACACCAATGCTGACAAGCCCAATACTCGGGCGGTGCTGTTTCACCTCGGCAAGTACATCACGCAAGGGGCACCCGACACTTTCGGGTTCAACGGGATCGATACGTCACAGTGCACCGGCGACACGGTGGCGTTGACGTACCCCACGGGCGTCGGCTTGGCGAGCGTGGTGAAGTTCCACTGGAACGGCAATGGAGTCGAGCTCATCGGTAACAGCGACTGAGCGATCCGACAGGCCGAGCGAAGCCGCCGGACCTTGTCGGTGCAGGCACTTACAGTTGCTGCTGTGTTCGTCACCGGCGACAGCATCATCTACAGCGCATCCGACCTCGCGGCCGCGTCGCAATGCGAATACGCCCTATTGCGGCACTTCGACGCGAGACTGGGGTGGGCTGCTGATGTCACTGTTGACGACGACCTGCTGGTCCGCACCGCCGCTCTCGGCGATGAGCACGAACAACGTCGACTCGACCAACTCCGGAAGGAATTCGGCGGCGAGGTCGCCGTCATCGGCCGCCCGGCATATACCGTCGCCAGTCTGACCGCCGCCGCCGAGGCGACCCAGCGGGCCATCGCCGACGGTGTCCCGGTGGTGTATCAAGCCGCGATGTTCGACGGCCGCTTCCTCGGGTTCGCCGACTTCCTCATCCGTGAGGGCGAGCGATACCAGGTCGCCGACACCAAACTGGCCCGCTCGGCCAAGGTCACCGCGCTGCTGCAGCTGGCGGCCTACGCGGACACGCTGGCGCGCTCGGGCGTGTCGGTGGCGCCGGAGGCCGAGCTGATCCTCGGCGACGGCGCCGTCGCGCACTACCGCGTCGACGAGTTGGTCCCGGTCTACCGCTCGCAACGCGCGAGGCTCCAGCAGCTTCTCGACGACCACTATGCGGGTGGCACTCCGGTGCGCTGGGAGGACGAGGAGGTCCACGCCTGTTTCCGCTGCCCACAGTGTCATGAACAGGTATGCGCGACCGATGATTTGCTCCTGGTCGCGGGTATGCGGGTAAGCCAGCGAGCCAAACTGCTCGACGCGGGCATCAGCACGGTCGCTGAACTGGCCGAACGCGCCGAGCCGGTGACCGACCTTGCCCCACGTATTCTCAACAAGCTGACCGCGCAGGCCAAACTGCAGGTACTCGAGCGCAATACCGGCATTCCGCGGTTCGAGGTCGCCGACCCGCAGCCGCTCGCGCTGTTGCCCGACCCCGACGAGGGAGATCTGTTCTTCGACTTCGAAGGTGATCCGCTGTGGACTGACGACGGCAGTCAGTGGGGCCTGGAGTATCTGTTCGGCGTCCTGGAAGCCGGGCCGAAGGGGGCTTTCCGTCCGCTGTGGGCGCATAACCGGGTCGAGGAGCGCAAAGCGTTGACCGACTTTCTGGCGCTGGTGGCCAAGCGCCGCAAGCGTCACTCGAACATGCACATCTACCACTACGCGGCCTACGAGAAGACCGCATTGCTGCGGCTCGCCGGACGCTACGGCGTCGGCGAAGACGACGTCGACGACTTGCTGCGCAGTGGGACGCTGGTCGACCTGTATCCGATTGTGCGCAAAGCCATTCGGGTAGGCGCCCAGTCGTTCAGTTTAAAGGCGCTGGAGCCGCTGTTCATGGGCACCGAGCTGCGTTCTGGTGACGTCACCACCGCCGCGGATTCGATCAGCCAGTACGCCCGGTTCTGCGAGCTGCGTGCCGAGTCCCGTTGCGATGAGGCCGGGACCGTGCTCAAAGAGATCGAGGACTATAACCACTACGACTGCCGGTCCACTCGCGCGCTGCGCGACTGGTTGCTGATGCGGGCTTTCGAATGCGGCATCACACCGCTTGGTGCCCAACCAGTTTCGGATGGCGACAGCGTCGAACCACGGGACCCGGTCGCGGTGACCCTGGCGAACTTTGCCGGCGACGCCGCCGTCGGCGACCGCTCACCAGAGCAGGCGGCGGTTGCCCTGGTGGCTGCCGCGCGGGGGTATCACCGGCGCGAGGACAAGCCGTTTTGGTGGGCCCACTTTGACCGGCTGAACTATCCCATCGAGGAATGGGCCGACAACACAGACGTTTTCATCGTCAACGATGCTTCGGTGACGGTTGACTGGCACAAGCCGCCGCGCGCGCGTAAGCCGCAGCGACGGCTCCGGCTGACCGGCGAGCTGGCGCGCGGAGAGCTCAAGTCAGCCGTATTCGCACTCTATGAGCCGCCGGCTCCTGCAGGCATGGCCGACAATCCGGATCGTCGGGCGGCCGGCCACGCCGAGGTCGTGGGCGCCAACGATCCCGCGGTAGCCACCGAAGTGGTTGTCTTGGAACGAACAGCCCGAGGCGACAGCACCTTCGATCAGTTGCCGTTCGCCCTCACGCCGGGGCCGCCCATCGGGACGACGAAGTTGCGCGATTCGATCGAGTCGACCGCTGCCGATGTCGCTGCTGCGCTGCCGCAACTCCCCCGCACCGCCGTCTTCGACATCCTGCTGCGCCGCCCACCGCGGACTCGCAGCGGCGCATCGCTGCCGCGCGGCGCTGACACTGCTGTGGACATCACCACGGCGCTGCTGGACCTCGATGCCTCGTACCTGGCGGTGCACGGACCGCCCGGTACCGGCAAGACGTACACCGCCGCGCGGGTTATCACCGATCTCGTCGCCACACACGCATGGCGGATCGGTGTCGTCGCACAGTCGCACGCTGTGGTGGAAAATGTGTTCGACTGCGCGATCTCCGTTGGAATCGATGGGCAGCGGGTCGCGAAAAAGCGCCACGACCGCGACAACCCGCAGTGGCGCGAGATCGACGAGAACGAATACGCCGGATTCATTACCGATACCGCGGGATGCGTTATCGGCGGAACCGCATGGGATTTCGCCAACAGCAATCGGGTACCGCCGGGCAGCCTAGACCTGTTGGTGATCGACGAGGCCGGCCAGTTCTGTTTGGCCAACACCATCGCCGTGGCTCGCGCGGCCAGAAACTTGTTGCTGCTAGGGGATCCGCAACAGTTGCCCCAGGTCAGTCAGGGCACTCATCCCGAACCGGTCGACACCTCCGCGCTCGGTTGGCTGCTCGACGGTCAGCGCACATTGCCGGCGGAACGCGGCTTCTTCCTGGACCGTTCATACCGAATGCATCCCGCGGTCTGTGCCGCCGTGTCGAGGTTGTGCTACGAGGGCCGACTGCATTCCCACACCGAACGCACCGCAGCGCGTCACCTAGACGGGTGCGCGCCTGGTGTTCACGTACTTCCGGTTCACCACGCGGGCAACTCGACCGACAGCCCCGAGGAAGCCGACGCCATAGTCGGCGAGATTAAGCAGTTGCTCGGCTCGTCATGGACGGACGAACATGGCACGCGACCGTTGAATACCGCCGATGTCCTGGTGCTGGCACCGTACAACGCACAGGTCGTGTTGCTGCGTGAGCGGCTGAAAGCCGTCGGACTCGGTGCGGTGCGGGTCGGCACCGTCGACAAGTTCCAGGGCACCCAGGCGCCTGTCGTCTTGGTCTCGATGACCGCGTCTTCGATCGACGAATTACCGCGCGGAATTGCTTTTCTGCTCAATCGCAACCGGTTGAACGTGGCCGTCAGCCGGGCGCAGTACGCGGCGGTGATCGTGCGTTCGGAGATGCTCACTGAATACTTGCCTGCCACACCCGCGGGGCTGGTGGATTTGGGCGCCTTCCTGGCGCTGACGTCTTCCGGCACACCGTAAGCGATGCCGGGCGGTCCCTAGTCGTCGCGGAATGAATGACGGCCGTAGCTGCCTTGGTCGTCGGGATCGGCACGGTGATGCGCTTTGGGCAGCGGCTCGGAAGTCGGCAAGCGCGACCGGATCATCTCGGTCGAATCGTTGAAACCGCCCCGGTACCTGAATAAGTCGTGGTCGGCGCCCCACCCGCGCCGACGGGCCGGCGAACACGCGCCGAATTGATGAAGCCGACCATGAACAGCGCGGCGCCCACGCCGAATAGCGACACAAACGCCGGCAGCAGCATCGACTGCGACATCGCGGCGGCGAACGGCTCGCGCATGAATTCCGGCAATTGCAGCGCAGTGCCCTCGGGACTCTTGGGATGGCTTCCTCCTGGCATCGGCGGCATCTTCGCGCTGACCCGCGATGTCATGAACGCGGCCATACCCGAGCTGCCGAGCACAGCGCCGACCTGCCGGGTGGCGTTGTACACACCAGAACTGGCGCCGGCCAGATGTGGCGGCAAGTTGCGGGTGGCGGTGGCGGTAAGCGGCGACCACACGAATGCCATTCCGACGCCCATCACGGTGAACGGCAACACCAGCCGCCAGATCGGCGTGGACGGGGTCATCTCGATCGAAAGCCACGTCAACGCGATCGACACCACCGAAAAGCCGAAACCGATCACTGGCCGCGGGTGCGACCTGTCGACGATCCTGCCGACGATCGGTGCGAGCAGACCGCTGACAATCGCCATCGGCGCGGTCAGCAGCGCCGAACGCGTCGGCGACAGGTCGCATACCGCCTGCGCATAGAACATCAGCGGCAGCACCATTGCCGTCGCTGCGAAACCAATGACGGCGACGCCAACGCTGGACAGGCTGAAGTCCCGGTCCCGAAAAATATTCAGCGGAATCAGCGGCTCTTCGTTGTTGATCGACTGCCAGTAGACGAACCCGGCCATGAAGCCGATTCCCGCGACGAGTACCGCCCAAATCCATGGCTCCCAGCCGCCGGACTGCCCCTCTTGCAGGGCGAAGACGACCAAGAACATGCCTATCGCGGACAGCGCCACGCCAACCAGGTCGAACCGGTGCTTGTGGGTGGGCATTACGGGGACCAACCACACCGCCAGTGCCAGCCCGACCATGCCAATCGGGACATTGATAAAAAAGATCCACTCCCACCCCAGCCCATCGACCAGCACACCACCGGTAAGCGGCCCCACCAGCGTTGCCACACCGGCGGTAGCGCCCCACAGGCTGACCGCCACGCCGCGGCGCTCAGGTGGGAAGATCCGGGTGATCGTGGTCAGGGTCTGCGGGGTCAGCAGCGCGGCACCGATGCCCTGCACCACACGTGCCGTGATCAGTATTTCGATGCTGCCGGACAAGCCGCACCACAGCGATGCGACGGTGAACACCGCCAATCCGACCAAGTAGAGATTTCTCGGGCCGAACCGGTCACCGAGCCGACCCGCCACCAGCAGCGGCACCGCGTAGGCCAGCAAATAGGCGCTGGTCACCCAGATGACCGTGTCGTAGCCAGTGTCGAGCTTGGTCATGATGCTGGGATTGGCGACCGCGACGATGGTGGAGTCGAGCAAGATCATGAAGAAGCCGACCATCATGGCCCACAGCGCGTACCAGGGGTTCATTTGCTTCCCGCGCCTTGGCGCAGTGGCGCTTCGGACGCCCGCGGCGGCTCCCGCGCGAGTCATCGCCGTATCCATTTCCCCACCTCGCTTCGGCTTTCCACGATGCTGTCCGATCGCGCACCATCTCGCCACTGCAGGGCATGTTCGACAAGTCTCTGCAAAATCTCGTAGCCCCGCGTGGAACGCACCCGCAGCAGCGCCAACACACCGAGATACCCAGCGATGTCCGTCGGTACGCCATCGGTGATCCGTCCTGTCCGCGGTCTGTTCGCCTAAATTGTGCGGAGTGGAGTAATCGGCTCGACGCCACGGGCCGACGTACGTCATGACAAATCCGCACAGCCCGGCACCGGTGCTGTCGGCAGTACCGTTGGTTGCGGCAGCGTTAGCCTGAAGACCAGCGGATACCTTTGGCAACCACGCGGGCCGGGTATCCGCCCGAGAAGGAGCTGGACCATGCAACACGGAGGGAACATGCGCCGACGGACCAAGTCAACGCCGGACCCGTTTCCCCAGACGACCAACGGCCGTCCGAAGACGTCCGCGCGCGCACTAGCGCAGATCATCGAGCGTAGCTCGCGGGTACAGGGTCCGGCAGCCACAGCCTATGTCGAGCGGCTTCGCCGCACCGACCCGACCGCGACCCCCGCCGCGATAGTCCGGAAACTGGAGAAGCGGTACCTGGCCGCAGTGACTGGCAGCGGTGCGGCGGTGGGCTCAACCGCGGCATTGCCCGGAATCGGCACCTTGGCCGCGCTGTCCGCGGCCGCCGGCGAAACCGTGGTGTTCCTCGAGGCCACGGCCGTCTTTGTGCTGGCAGTGGCCGATGTATACGGCGTTCCCGCCGACCATCGCGAACGACGCCGCGCCCTGGTGCTGGCCGTGCTCGTCGGCGACGACAGCAAGCGTGCCGTCGCCGATCTGATCGGTCCCGGCCGCACCAGCGGAGCCTGGTTGTCTGACGGCGTGGCATCGATGCCGATGCCGGCGGTGGCGCAGCTGAATTCCCGGCTGCTCAAGTACGCCGTCAAGCGATACACCCTGCGCAAGGGCGCGCTGCTGTTCGGCAAATTGCTGCCGGCCGGTATCGGTGCGGTGGTCGGCGCCATCGGCAACCGGATCGCGGGTAAGAAGATCATCCGCAACGCCCGCAAGGCGTTCGGCGCGCCGCCGGCACGCTGGCCGGCCACCCTGCACCTAGTGCCCACGGTTCACCACATCAGCCCGCCCGGTGACGATGCGGCCCGCGACGGGGTACCCCAGCGTAGCGAGGGGACGGCCAGGGGAGGAACCGGGCGATCGAACCACGTCCCGTGACGATGTGGGTCCCGCTCTGACTTGCCTGGCGGATTGCCGGCAAAAGGTTAGCCTTTATGGGGCGGAAACTTCACCGCCTCCGCAGGTCGGAGAGGCGCCGACACCCAGGGCGCGATAAGTGGCAAGCGATATCCAGCGGGCTTGCCCAACAAACGAATCGAGGCGAGTAGCTGCCGTGAGCAGTATGAGTTCACCATTCGGTCAGAACGA
Organism: Mycobacterium sp.; assembly: GCA_019246375.1. Classification (GTDB taxonomy): domain Bacteria; phylum Actinomycetota; class Actinomycetes; order Mycobacteriales; family Mycobacteriaceae; genus Mycobacterium. The sequence continues at coordinate 10,561 of JAFAQO010000306.1, forward strand.
ATGGCTGGTCGAGGAGATGTACCGCAAGTTCCGCGACGACCCCTCGTCGGTCGACCCGAGCTGGCATGAGTTTTTGGTCGATTACAACCCCGAACCGTCAGTCGATGAGCGGCGTACTGCCGACGGGCAGCCGGCCGCCACGGCTCCGGCCCCTGCGGCGCAACCCGCTCCGTCAGCGCAACCCGCTCCCGCCAAGCCGTCGCCACTGGCCGCCCAACCTCCCGCAACCGCTGCGCCGGCGGCGCCAGCCAAACCGGCCGGTCCCCCGCCGGCCGAAGGCGACGAGGTGCAGGTACTGCGCGGCGCCGCCGCGGCCGTCGTCAAAAACATGTCCACGTCGCTGGACGTGCCGACGGCGACCAGTGTTCGTGCTATCCCGGCCAAGCTGTTGATCGACAACCGAACCGTGATCAACAACCAGTTGCAGCGCAACCGCGGCGGCAAGATCTCCTTCACTCACCTGCTCGGCTACGCGTTGGTGCAGGCGATCAAGAAGTACCCGAACATGAACCGGCATTTCGCCGAGGTCGACGGCAAGCCCACTGCTGTCACACCAGCGCACACCAACCTAGGCCTGGCAATCGACCTGCAGGGCAGGGACGGTAAGCGTTCGCTCGTCGTGGCCGGCATCAAAAGCTGTGAGGCGATGAGCTTCGCGCAGTTCGTCACCGCCTATGAAGACATCGTCCGCCGCGCCCGCGACGGCAAGCTCACCGCCGAAGATTTTGCCGGCGTGACAATTTCGTTGACCAACCCGGGCACCATCGGCACCGTGCACTCGGTGCCGCGGCTAATGGCCGGCCAGGGCGCCATCATTGGCGTGGGCGCGATGGAGTATCCCGCCGAATTTCAGGGCGCCAGCCCGCAACGCATCGCCGACCTGGGTATCGGCAAGCTGATCACGCTGACGTCGACCTACGACCACCGAATCATCCAGGGTGCGGAATCGGGCGACTTCTTGCGCACCATCCACGAGATGGTGTTGTCCGACGGGTTCTGGGACGAGACCTTCCGTGACCTGGGCATCCCGTACGAGCCGGTGCGCTGGCGTCCGGACAACCCCGACTCGATTGTCGACAAGAACGCCAGGGTCATCGAGCTGATCGCCGCCTACCGCAACCGCGGCCACCTGATGGCCGACACCGATCCGCTGCGGCTGGACAGCACCCGCTTCCGCAGTCACCCCGACCTCGACGTGCTGACCCACGGCCTGACGCTCTGGGATCTCGAGCGGGTCTTCAAGGTCAACGGCTTCGCGGGCGCGGAGTACAAAAAGCTGCGCAACGTTCTGGGCTTGCTGCGCGACGCCTACTGCCGTCACGTCGGTGTGGAATACACCCACATCCTCGAACCCGAACAGCAGAAGTGGCTGCAGGAAAGGATCGAGGTCAAGCACGACAAACCGACTGTGGCCCACCAGAAATACATCCTGAGTAAGCTGAACGCCGCGGAGGCGTTCGAGACGTTCCTGCAGACCAAATACGTTGGGCAAAAGCGATTTTCACTCGAGGGCGCCGAGAGTGTGATTCCGATGATGGATGCGGCGATCGACCAGTGCGCCGAGCACGGCCTCGACGAAGTGGTCATCGGGATGCCGCATCGTGGGCGGCTCAACGTGCTGGCCAATATCGTCGGCAAGCCGTACCGGCAGATCTTCACCGAGTTCGAAGGCAACTTGAACCCGTCGCAGGCGCACGGCTCCGGCGACGTCAAATACCACCTCGGTGCCACCGGTGTCTACATTCAGATGTTCGGCGACAACGACATTCAGGTGTCGCTGACCGCCAACCCGTCGCATCTGGAGGCCGTCGATCCGGTGCTGGAGGGACTGGTCCGGGCCAGACAAGATCTACTCGACAAAGGCACCTCTGCCGACGGGTTCTCGGTGGTACCGATGATGCTCCACGGCGACGCCGCATTCGCCGGCCAAGGAGTGGTGGCCGAGACATTGAACTTGGCGCTGCTGCCCGGTTACCGCGTCGGCGGGACGATTCACATCATCGTCAATAATCAGATCGGCTTCACCACATCGCCGGAGTGCTCCAAGTCCAGCGAGTACTGCACCGACGTCGCGAAGATGATCGGGGCACCGATCTTTCACGTGAACGGCGATGACCCCGAGGCATGCGAGTGGGTGGCTCGGCTGGCTGTGGACTTCCGGCAGAAGTTCAAGAAGGACGTCATCATCGACATGCTGTGCTACCGGCGACGCGGTCACAATGAGGGTGACGACCCGTCGATGACCAACCCGGCGATGTACGACGCCATCGAGACCAAACGCGGAGTCCGCAAGAGTTACACCGAAGCCTTGATCGGCCGTGGCGACATCTCGATGAAGGAAGCCGAGGATGCGCTGCGCGATTACCAGGGCCAGCTGGAGCAGGTTTTCAACGAGGTCCGCGACCTGGAGAAGCACGGAGCGCATCCGAGCGAATCGGTGGAGTCCGATCAGATGATCCCCGCCGGGCTCGCCACCGCGGTCGACAAGTCGTTGCTGGCCCGCATCGGCGACGCTTTCCTCGCCTTGCCGGACGGCTTCAGCGTGCATCCGCGAGTCAGGCCAGGGCTGGAGAAGCGCCGAGAGATGGCCTATGAGGGCAAAATCGACTGGGCGTTCGCCGAACTTCTGGCGCTGGGGTCGTTGGTGTCCGAGGGCAAACTGGTGCGGCTATCCGGGCAAGACACCCGGCGCGGCACCTTCTCCCAGCGGCATTCGGTGATCATCGACCGCAACACCGGCGAAGAATTCACCCCTTTGCAACTGTTGGCCACTAACAGCGACGGCAGCCCGACCGGTGGCAAGTTCCTGGTCTACGACTCGCCGCTGTCCGAATTCGCCGCGGTCGGCTTCGAGTACGGCTACACCGTGGGCAACCCGGACGCATTCGTGATGTGGGAGGCCCAGTTCGGTGACTTCGTCAACGGCGCCCAGTTGATCATCGACGAATTCATCAGCTCCGGTGAGGCCAAGTGGGGGCAGTTGAGCAACGTGGTGTTGCTGCTGCCGCATGGTCACGAAGGACAGGGCCCGGACCACACCTCCGGGCGCATCGAACGCTTCCTGCAGCTGTGGGCGGAAGGTTCGATGACCATCGCGATACCGTCGACGCCGTCTAACTACTTCCATTTGTTGCGCAGGCATGCCCTCGACGGGATTCAGCGGCCGCTGATCGTGTTCACCCCTAAGTCGATGTTGCGCAATAAAGCCGCGGTCAGCGACATCAAGGATTTCACCGAGATCAAGTTCCGGTCGGTGCTCGAAGAACCCACCTATGAGGACGGCATCGGCGACCGCAGCAAGGTCCGCCGCATTCTGCTGACCAGCGGCAAACTGTACTACGAGCTGGTCGCCCGCAAGGCCAAGGACAACCGCGACGACGTCGCGATTGTGCGCATCGAGCAGTTGGCACCGCTACCGAAGCGGCGACTCAACGAAACCCTGGACCGCTACCCGGACATCAGAAAGTACTTCTGGGTGCAGGAAGAGCCGGCCAACCAGGGCGCATGGCCGCGGTTCGGCCTGGAACTGCCCGAACTACTGCCCGACAAGCTGGTAGGGATCAAGCGGATTTCCCGGCGCGCCATGTCGGCGCCATCATCAGGCTCGTCGAAGGTGCACGCCGTCGAACAGCAGGAGATTCTCGACGAGGCGTTCGGCTGAGCAATCGCGCTGCCGCTAGCGTGCGTAAAGTGTCAGCGACATCGTCGTTTCGACGTACAAAAGCGCACGCTCGCGCAATGAGAAAGGGCGTTCATGGAGGGATTTGCCGGAAAGGTGGCCGTCGTGACCGGTGCCGGTTCGGGTATCGGTCAGGCGCTGGCGATCGAACTGGCCCGTTCAGGCGCCGAGGTGGCGATCAGTGACGTCGACACCGAAGGGCTGGCGCGAACCGAAGAACGGCTGGCCATCATCGGTGCTTCGGTCAAGGCGGACCGACTCGACGTCACCGAACGGGAGGCATTTCTGGCCTACGCCGATCAGGTCAACGAGCACTTCGGCAAGGTGAACCAGATCTACAACAACGCCGGCATCGCCTTCACCGGTGACATCGAGATCAGCCAGTTCAAGGACATCGAACGGGTGATGGACGTCGACTTCTGGGGCGTCGTCAACGGCACCAAGGCTTTCCTGCCCCACCTGATCGCCTCGGGCGACGGGCACGTCGTCAACATCTCCAGCATATTCGGGCTCTTCACAGTGCCCGGACAGGCTGCCTACAGCTCGGCCAAGTTCGCCGTCCGCGGCTTCACCGAGGCGCTGCGCCTGGAGATGGCGCTCGCCGGTCACCCGGTGAAGGTGACGACGGTGCACCCCGGCGGCATCAAGACCGGGATCGCCCGCAACGCCACCGCGGCCGAGGGAATCGACGCCAATCAGTTCGCCAAGGTTTTCGACAAGCGGCTGGCCACTACCAGCCCGCAACAAGCCGCGCGCACGATTCTGGAGGGCGTACGCAGCAACAAGGCCCGGGTGCTGGTCGGCAACGACGCCAGGACGCTGGACCTCATGGTGCGGCTGTCGGGCTCGGGATACCAGCGGCTGATCTTGCCGGTATACCGCCGCCTGGTGGGCGGCAAGCACTGATTGTCAGCGGCCGAGCGGGTGTTCGGCGAGCCAGGAATCGGCCACCGCCTCTACGGCGGCACCGTGAGCCACTTGGCGGCGCATCTCGACCAGCGCCGCGGTGTCCAGCACTCCAGCCACTTCGTTGATCGCCAACAGCTGCCGGGCGGACAGCTCGTTACGGCGATACAGCGGCACCACGTTCTTCGCCTGCACCAGCGCGGGCTTGCCGTCGGCCAGCACAACGACGTCGGGCGGCACATCGGGATTCGCGGTAGTGGTCCACGCGACAGTGATCTGCCCGGCCCGCAGCGCGGCGAACATCCCTACGTCGTTCGGGAACACACGAGCTTCGGGCAAGCGGCACCTGCTCACCGCGGCAGGTGTGCGGGCGCCGGCGACGGACCCGACGACTAGTCCGTCGCAGTGGCGGGGCAACACGCTCAAGTCAGTGCTGCCCCAGGCCTCGGCCGTCGCCTGGGTCACTGCAAGCGCCGGCTTGTCCTCAGCCGCGGTCGTGTAATCACCGGCCGCGATTCCCTCCGGCAAAGCACCGACCATCGCGCGATAGACCTGCTGGTCTGACCGCACCGTGGCGCCGGGCTGAAAGGTCTGCAATACCTCGCCGGTCAAAGCGGG
>JAFAQO010000547.1 GCA_019246375.1 Mycobacterium sp.
TAGGCCTGGTACCCGTGGCCGTCTTGGAGCAGGGCAACCGTCGCGGCCACCGGCCGCAACGCCCATTCCAACCCGATGGCAAAGCGATCGTCGGGCGTGATCCCCGCCTGGAGGAAGTTTGGCCACAATGCCCGAAGCGTATCGCCACTTATCGGGTCGGTGCGTCCGCACCTTGCCCAGTCAACGGCAGCATGCACGACCGCGACCCCCTCCGGGCACTCTGGCTCACCGGGCGCGTGCCGCTTGGTGGTGAGCTTGCGCTGCAGCGCTGGACCGGCAACGAGGTATGCGGCCAGCCCATGGCGGCGCACCGCGTCCAAGTCCGCATCCGAGAGCCGCCCACGAAGCGGACCCATTTCCTTGCTGCTCGTAGCGTGCAACGTGATCTCGCGCGCGTGCTGCAATATGTCGGCACCGAGCGTTGTGAGCCCGCCAGTGGCAGCCTCGGCGACCAGCTCACTACCCTTGCCGCCATAAGTCGCGGCCACGATCCAACCCGGGCGGCTGGACTGCCAGTCTCGCAGCGTCTGCCACGTCACGCCCTGGGCGAGAAAAGGTTCCAGATCGTCCAACCACAGCACCGCATACTTTGGCCGGGTTGGCATCGGCTGCCCAGGGTCGAGCAGCGAGCGCAGCGCATCACCGTGCACAGGAGCGACCAGCTGCAGCCGCTCGGCCACCGCGCACGCGGTAAGTGCCTCGAACAGAGTCCGGGACTTACCGATCTTCGATGCACCGACCACCACCAGCATCCAGCTGCCGGCGCCGCCGAGCGCCGCCTCGATCGCCCCGCGCAGATCCGCATCGACCTCGCGCGCAACGTATTCGGGCACCGTCCCACCCAGCACCGTCTGGATGGCGGCTGGGTCCACACCGATCTGAGTCGGGTCGATTTCGGTAATCGGCGCCACGGGCACCTTGACCCGCCGGTCCGGCTCCGCGCGCTTCCTCTCCAGCCGGGCCTGCTCCGTGGTGATCACCCAAGTCGCCATCGCACCAACGGCGGCCACCACCAATCCGGCCACTCCAAGCCACGGCAGCTTCAGCAGAACCGCAAGTGCCGCAAGTGCCGCCGCCGCGGCAAGGCACGCGGCCAGTACCGTCTTGCGAGAGTTCCACTCACCCAGGGTCGCCGACGAGCGCATATGCCGACCCTAGCGGCCTGACTACCGCGGGTGAGCCGGGATAGTCAAATCGTCAACACAGGCTACGGTGAGGTTTATCCGGGTGCCGGAAAGTGGGACGTCAGGCGGTTTTTGACGTAGGCGTCCCCTTCGGTGAGGGTGGTTATGGTGTCGGCGTAGCGGTTGGAGGTCGCTCGCGCGGCTACCAGCCGCGTTCCCGCCACTCTGCCAAGCTCGGACGCTCCGCGCCGAGCGTGGTGTCGTCGCCGTGACCGGGATAGACCACAGTCGAATCGGCGTACACGTCGAACACTCTACTGGTGACGTCGTCGAGCAGCTGGGTGAAGTCGCCGCGCTTCCACGTCTTGCCCACGCCGCCCGGGAACAGGCAGTCGCCGGTGAACAGCTGCGTGGCGTCGCCTGCGGCGGGACCGTCCAGCGCGAGCGCCACCGATCCCGGTGTGTGACCGCGCAAGTGGATGACGTCGAAGGTCAGCTCGCCGATCTGCACGGTGTCGCCGTTGGCCAGCAAACGATCGGGTTTGACGGGCAGCGGACCGGCGTCGATCTCGTGTGCGGCGGTCGGCGCGCCGGTGGCTTCGGCCAGCGCTTCCAGCGCCTGCCAGTGGTCGAAGTGCTGGTGGCTGGTGACGATCAGCGACACCTTCGGGGCGTGGCGCCGCACCAGATCGATAAGGACTTCGGCGTCGTTGGCGGCGTCGATGAGAAGTGTTTCCCCGGTCTTGGAACACGTCACCAGGTAGGCGTTGTTGTCCATAGGTCCGACAGAAGCCTTCACGATCGTCGCGCCCGGTAGGTTGCGCCGCGCCGCAGTGCCTGGTTCGACGTGCCCGGTGTAGTCGTCGTCAACGGGAGTCATATGCGCCACTCCTCCTCATCGCTTCGCTCTGCATCGTCGCTGGCGCCAGTCATATGCGCCACTCCTCAATCCCGGCTGCGCCGGCATTATCGTCGTCGGCGCGAGTCATACCGGCCACGGTACTGGCCGGGGATCGGTTGTCGGCAAGGACACATAGCATGGGAACGATGACTCGAGAGGGACAGTGTGGCTGAGCGGCTGATCGTCAGGGGTGCGCGTGAGCACAACTTGCGCAGCGTCGACCTTGACTTGCCGCGGGATGCGTTGATCGTCTTCACCGGCCTGTCCGGTTCGGGCAAGTCCTCCCTGGCGTTCGACACGATCTTCGCCGAGGGCCAGCGGCGTTACGTGGAGTCGCTGTCGGCTTACGCCCGGCAATTCCTCGGCCAGATGGACAAACCGGACGTCGACTTCATCGAGGGCCTGTCCCCGGCGGTGTCCATCGACCAGAAGGCCACCAACCGCAACCCGAGATCGACGGTCGGGACCATCACCGAGGTCTACGACTACCTGCGGCTGCTGTACGCGCGCGCCGGTACCCCGCACTGCCCGGTCTGCGGCCACCGAATCGCGCGCCAGACGCCTCAGCAGATCGTCGACCAGGTGTTGGCGATGCCTGAAGGCACCCGATTTCAGGTCCTGGCTCCGGTGGTGCGCACCCGCAAAGGCGAGTTCGTCGACCTGTTTGAGAAGCTCAACAGCCAGGGCTACAGCCGGGTGCGGGTCGACGGCGTGGTGCATCCGCTGACCAATCCGCCGAAACTGAAGAAACAGGAAAAGCACGACATCGAAGTCGTGGTGGACCGCCTGACCGTCAAGGCCACCGCCAAACAGCGGCTGACCGACTCGGTGGAGACCGCGCTGAATCTGGCCGACGGCATTGTGGTGCTCGAGTTCGTCGACCATGAGCCCGGTGCGCCGCATCGCGAACAGCGGTTCTCCGAGAAGCTGGCCTGCCCCAACGGGCACGCCCTTGCCGTCGACGACCTGGAACCGCGGTCGTTTTCGTTCAACTCACCGTACGGGGCCTGCCCCGAGTGCACGGGCCTGGGGATCCGCAAGGAGGTCGATCCCGACCTGGTAGTGCCCGACCCGGAGCTCACCTTGGCCGAAGGCGCGGTGGCGCCGTGGTCGATGGGCCACGCCGCGGACTACTTCACCAGGATGCTGGCGGGCCTCGGAGAGTCCATGGGCTTCGACGTCAACACGCCGTGGCGCGGGCTTCCGGCCAGGGCGCGCAAGGCGATCCTGGAAGGGTGCGACGAGCAGGTGCACGTCCGCTACCGCAACCGATACGGCCGCACCCGGTCCTACTACGCCGACTTTGAAGGCGTGATGGCCTTCCTGCAGCGCAAGATGTCCCAGACCGAGTCCGACATGATGAAGGAACGCTACGAGGGCTTCATGCGCGACGTGCCCTGTCCGGTGTGCCAGGGGACGCGGCTCAAGCCGGAAATCTTGGCGGTGACGCTGGCCGCGGGGGAGCGCGGTGCGAAGTCCATCGCCGAAGTTTGTGACTTGTCGATTTCGGAGTGCGCGGACTTCTTGAGCGCGCTCACGCTCGGCACGCGTGAGCAGGCCATCGCCGGGCAGGTGCTCAAGGAAATACAGTCGCGGCTTGGCTTCCTGCTCGATGTCGGCCTGGAGTATCTCTGCCTGTCGCGTGCCGCCGCAACGCTGTCCGGCGGTGAGGCACAACGCATCCGGCTGGCCACCCAGATCGGCTCCGGTCTGGTGGGCGTGCTCTACGTGCTCGACGAGCCGTCGATCGGACTGCACCAGCGCGACAACCGTCGACTCATCGAAACGCTCACCCGGCTAAGGGATCTGGGCAACACGCTGATAGTGGTCGAACACGACCAGGACACCATCGCGCATGCCGACTGGATAGTCGACATCGGTCCTGCGGCCGGCGAGCACGGCGGTCAGATTGTGCACAGCGGACCTTACGCCGAACTGCTGCGCAACAAGAACTCGATCACCGGCGCGTACCTGTCCGGTGTGGAAAGCATTGCGGTGCCGGCGATTCGACGGCCCTTCGACCGGCGGCGACGGCTAACCGTCGTCGGCGCCCGCGAACACAACCTGCGCGAGATCGACGTGGCGTTCCCGCTCGGTGTGCTGACCTCGGTGACCGGCGTGTCCGGTTCCGGCAAGTCGACGCTGGTCAATGACATCCTGGCCGCGGTGCTGGCCAACAAGCTCAACGGGGCCCGCCAGGTCCCGGGACGGCATACCCGAGTCACCGGGTTGGACCATGTCGACAAACTGGTCCGCGTCGACCAGTCGCCGATCGGACGTACGCCGCGATCCAACCCCGCCACCTACACCGGGGTCTTCGACAAGATCAGGACCCTGTTCGCGGCCACCACCGAGGCCAAAGTCCGCGGATACCAACCGGGCCGCTTCTCGTTCAACGTCAAGGGTGGCCGCTGCGAGGCCTGTTCGGGCGACGGCACCATCAAGATCGAGATGAACTTTCTGCCCGATGTGTATGTGCCATGCGAGGTCTGCCACGGCGCCCGCTACAACCGCGAAACGCTCGAGGTGCACTACAAGGGCAAGACCATCTCCGAAGTGCTGGATATGTCGATAGAGGAAGCAGCGGAGTTCTTCGAGCCGATCACCGGCATTTACCGCTATCTGGGCACACTGGTCGACGTCGGGCTCGGGTACGTGCGCCTCGGCCAACCGGCGCCGACCCTGTCCGGCGGCGAGGCGCAGCGGGTGAAATTGGCGGCGGAGCTGCAGAAGCGCTCGACCGGGCGCACCGTCTACATCCTCGACGAGCCCACCACCGGGCTGCACTTCGACGATATCCGGAAACTGCTGAGCGTTCTCAACGGCCTTGTCGACAAAGGCAATACGGTGATCGTGATCGAACACAACCTCGATGTGATCAAGACGTCGGACTGGATCATCGACATGGGGCCGGAAGGCGGGGCGGAGGGCGGCACGATCGTTGCGGAGGGCACCCCGGAGGACATCGCGGCGGTGCCGGAGAGCTACACCGGCAAGTTTCTCGCCGAGACACTGGGTGTGCCGGTCACTCCGTCGCAGCGGTCCAACCGGCGGCGACGGGTCAGCGCCTAGCGTGAAACTCATGGTGGATTTCGCGCTGCGCTCATGCGGGCTGCGTGGGCATGCGACGTTTGACCCGGATGAGCCGGAGCTACGGGAGCGTTTGAAGACGGAGACTCCCGTAGGCGAGGCCTGGCGGTGCCTGCGATGCGAAACCTTTGTTGTCGGTCCTCCGCGCGACAGCGGTCCGGCGAATACGGCGCCGGAGATTCCGCGCGGGCGCTTGTTGCGGGATCGGACCTTGATGCGAGCACTCGCCGTCGAGCGCGCGCTGCGATGCGTCCTCTTCCTGTTGCTGGCGGCCGGCGTGCTCAAAGTCCGCGGGTCACGCGAAAAGTTGCAGCAAGCATTACAACAGGATCTGCCGCTGATTCGGCCGCTGGGTAACCAGATTGGCTGGAATCCGGACGACTCGAAAATCATCCACCACATCAGCAGCGCTTTTTCGCTATCGGAATCGACGTTGCTGTGGATCGCGCTGGCGCTGGCCGCATATGCCGTGATCGAGCTTATCGAGGCGGTCGGGTTGTGGCTGGTACAGCGGTGGGGCGAGTACTTCGCGGTGGTCGCGACCAGTGTTTTTCTTCCGCTGGAGGTCTACGAGCTGACCGAGAAGCTGACGGCGTTCCGGATCGGTGCCTTCCTGGTCAACGTGGTCGCCGTGATCTGGCTGCTCTGGAGCAAACGGCTTTTCGGGCTCAACGGCGGCGGCGAAGCCTACCGAAGAGAACATCAAACAGAAAGCTTGATGAGCGTCGAACGGGCCGGGCTAGAGGCACGCGCCGTCGAAACAGCGACCTGAGGTCAGCGGTGGGAGCCGACCCGCGGTGTGGCAGGCCTCGGCGGGATCGAAGCAACGCGGGGCAACGAGATGCGCGCCACTCCGGGGGTGCCCACCTGGCCCGCCAGCCAAGGCAATGCGCTGGCGAAAGCCCTGCCCGCATAGGGCCAGTCGTGTTTGCCGGGCTGGGCCACAACCGCGCAGTCGATGCCCTGGGAGCGGCCCAGTGCACACAGGGACTCTGCGGCCACGGTCTGCTCATTGGCAGTGCCGGCGGCGCGGGCGCCCGGCACTGCGGCGGTGTCGACTACGGGGATATTGCGCTGCTGTGCTGCTGCACCAGGGGAGTTGACCGCGAACCAACCGGACAGGCCGGTGTACCGCCCATGCTTGGTCATCACCGTGGCCGGGTCGAACTCGGCCCAGGCCCGGGAACTGCCACCGAACAGCCTGGCGATGGTCTGCGTCTTGGTGCCCGAGTTCGGGCTCAGGTCACCGGCGATGTCGACGAATGTGCTGAACAGGTCCGGGTGCATGACCGTCAGATCCACGGCACAGGTGCCGCCCATCGAGTAGCCGACGATCCCCCACTTCGACGGCTCCCGGCTCACGCCGAAAGTGGAGACCATATACGGCACGACGTCTTCGGTGAGGTGGTCGGCCGCATTACCACGGGTTCCGTTGACGCATTCGGTGTCGTTGTTGAACGCCCCGCCGGAGTCGACGAACACGAATACCGGTGACTCACCGCCGTGGGCGGCGGCGAAGTCGTCAATCGTCTTCACCGCGTCGCCGGCCCGCAGCCAGTCGGCGGGTGTGTTGAACTCACCGCCGATCATCATCACCGTCGGCAGCCGCGGCGGCGGATTGCTGGCGAACCAAGCCGGCGGCAGGTACACCAGTTCCCCGCGATGCTTGAAGTGCGACACGGTGGCGGGGATCGTCGCCTCGACCACGCTGCCCCGCACCGGCAGTGCGCGCTTGGCGGCCAGCGCGTTAACGGTGGCCTTATCGGCCTGGTCGGGCAGCGGGCCGGAGGTGAGCTGATTCCACGCGTTCTGCACCGTCGGGAAGTAGCCGACCCAGGCGTTGACCGCGAGCGCTATACACAGCAGGGACAGCGGCAGGGCCGATATCGAAACTGCACGCTGCCAGCGGCGGGCGCTTCGCCAGCCCAGGACCAGGACCACTGCGGCGGCGCCGCTCAACGCAACCCACAGCAAAAGTGCGACCGGTGCCGGCTCGTCGGAGAGGCCATGGGTTTCGATGTACCAGTGCACCGAGGCAGCCACTGCGATTCCTGCAGCGGCGGCTATCGGCAGACTTAACACCCGCCAGCGGCGGGATCGCCACCCAGCCGCCAGTACCAGCAGGACCGCGGTCGCGGCCTGGACCAGGACCGGCAGCCAACCGTGCATCAGCGAGGTGTGCTGATTTAGCAGCAGCGGAGCGGCGACAGTCGTCGTCGAAGCTGTCACAGCATCCATTGTGGGGCATCGCGCAGCGCGAAAGTCTGAGTGTTTCCTGTGAGGCGGATGAACGGCCCATGGCCGGCGTTCCTCTAACGCGGTTTAGCGAGCGGAAACGGCAGGGTCTCGCGGATGCTGCGTCCCGTGATCAGCATGACGACGCGATCGACACCCATTCCCAGGCCGCCAGTGGGCGGCATCGCGTACTCCATGGCTTGCAGGAAGTCCTCGTCGAGCTCCATCGCCTCCGGGTCACCGCCCGCGGCAAGCAGGGACTGCTCCTGTAGACGCCGCCGCTGCTCCACCGGGTCGGTCAGTTCGCTGTAAGCGGTAGCCAGCTCGACGCCCCAGGCCACCAGGTCCCAGCGTTCGGCGACATCGCGCTTACTGCGATGCGGCCGGGTCAGCGGAGACACCGAGGTGGGGAAGTCGGTGTAGAACGTCGGTTGCTCGGTGCGGGCCTCAACCAGGTGCTCATAGAGTTCGAGCACGATCGCACCGGAGTCCCACCGGGCCAGATAGGGGATCCCGGCGGCGTCGGCCAGCTTTCGGAGCGTCGCCAGACCGGTGCCTGGGTCGATGCGTTCGCCGAGGGCTTCCGACACCGCGTCGTGCACCGTCTTGACCGGCCAGACGCCGGAGATGTCGACCGGTTCGAGATTGCCGTCGGTGCTGTCCGGCCGTGGCCGCAGCACCACCTGGGCGCTGTTAGCCGCCTCGGCTGCGTTCTGAATCAGCTCGCGGCATCCGTCAATCCACGTCAGGTAGTCGGCGTGCGCCTGATACGCCTCCAGCAGGGTGAACTCCGGATTGTGGCTGAAGTCGACACCCTCGTTGCGGAATGCCCGGCCCAGTTCGAACACGCGCTCCACTCCGCCGACGCACAGCCGCTTCAAGTAGAGCTCGGGCGCGATCCGCAGGTAGAGATCCAGGTCGTAACTGTTGCTGTGGGTGACGAACGGGCGGGCGGTGGCGCCACCGTGGATCTGCTGCAAGACCGGCGTCTCCACTTCGACGAACCCTTTGGCGAACAGCGTCTCCCTGATTGCGCGCAACACGCTGCTGCGGGCGGTGATCAACTGCCGGGAATCGGCATTGATCGCCAAGTCGAGGTAGCGGGTCCGCACTCGAGCCTCTGGGTCGGTCAGCCCCTTCCACTTGTTCGGAAGCGGACGCAGGCACTTACCGATCAGCCGCCAGCTGCGCACGATCAGTGATCGCGTCCCGGTCTTGCTGGACCCCATCTGCCCGGTCACCTCAATCAGGTCACCGAGGTCGATG
>JAFAQO010000621.1 GCA_019246375.1 Mycobacterium sp.
GCTGGTCAACTGGTCACCGGTTTTGGAAACGGCGATTTCAGACCTCGAGGTCCGCTACGAAGACGTGGAAGGCGAACTGGTCTCCTTCCGGTACGGCTCGCTCGACGACTCGGAGCCGTACATCGTGGTCGCCACTACCCGCGTCGAGACGATGCTGGGCGACACCGCGATCGCAGTGCATCCCGACGACGAGCGCTACCGCAATCTGATCGGTGCCAGCCTGCCACATCCGTTTGTCGACCGGCGCCTCGTCGTCGTCGCCGACGAGCATGTGGACCCCGAATTCGGCACCGGTGCAGTCAAAGTCACGCCGGCCCACGACCCGAACGACTTCGAGATCGGCCTGCGGCATCAGTTACCGATGCCGTCGATCATGGACGCCAAGGGCCGGATCGCTGGCACGGCAACCCAATTCGACGGCATGGACCGCTTCGAGGCGCGTGTCGCGGTGCGAGAGGCGCTCGCGGCGCAGGGCCGTATCGTCGCAGAGAAGCGGCCCTACTTGCACAGCGTCGGGCATTCTGACCGCACCGGCGAGCCGATCGAGCCGAGGCTGTCGCTGCAGTGGTGGGTCAGGGTGGAGTCGCTTGCCAAAGCTGCCGGTGACGCGGTACGCAACGGAGACACGGTGATTCACCCGGCCGGTCTCGAGCCGCGCTGGTTCGGGTGGGTCGACGGTATGCACGACTGGTGTATCTCCCGGCAGCTGTGGTGGGGACATCGCATCCCGATCTGGCATGGACCCAATGGCGAGCAGGTGTGCGTGGGTCCGGGCGAGACCCCGCCGAAAGGCTGGGAACAAGATCCCGACGTGCTGGACACCTGGTTTTCCTCTGCGCTGTGGCCGTTCTCCACGATGGGCTGGCCCGACCGCACACCCGAACTGGAAAAGTTCTATCCGACAAGTGTTTTGGTCACTGGATACGACATCTTGTTCTTCTGGGTGGCCCGGATGATGATGTTCGGCACCTTCGTAGGTGGCGACGACGTCATCACGCTGGATGGGCGGCGCGGACCGCAGGTGCCTTTCACCGACGTGTTCCTGCACGGGCTCATCCGCGATGCTTTCGGCCGCAAGATGAGCAAAACCAGAGGCAACGGTATCGACCCGTTGGACTGGGTGGACGAGTACGGGGCCGATGCGCTGCGGTTCACCTTGGCACGTGGCGCGAGTCCGGGTGGGGATTTAAGTCTCGGTGAGGATCACGTGCGGGCATCGCGCAACTTCGGCACGAAGCTGTTCAATGCCACCCGCTTCGCGTTGCTGAATGGTACGAAGCCGGCAGCCTTGCCCAGGCTCGACCAGCTGACCGACGCCGACCGCTGGATTTTGGGACGGCTGGAAGAGGTTCGTGCCGAAGCTGATTCGGCGTTCGAAGAATACGAGTTCAGCCGGGCCTGCGAGGCGCTCTACCACTTCACCTGGGACGAATTCTGTGACTGGTATGTCGAACTGGCCAAGGCGCAACTGGCCGACGGGCTAGCGCATACCACCGTGGTGCTGGCCGCGGTGCTCGACACGCTACTGCGGCTGCTGCATCCGGTGATCCCGTTCCTCACTGAGGCGCTGTGGCGGGCTTTGCGTTCGGCGACGATGCGGTCCGGAGCGGACCGAGGGGGAGCCGGACAATCGACTACAGACAGCGAGTCACTGGTGATCGCCGATTGGCCGGTCGCGTCTGGGATTACCCTCGATCCCGTTGCGGCGCAGCGGATCACAGACATGCAGAAGCTGGTGACCGAGGTGCGGCGGTTCCGCAGCGATCAGGGGCTGGGCGACCGGCAGAAGGTGCCCGCGCGGCTGTCGGGTATCGAGGCGCTTGGCGACGATACCGCCCTGAGCACCGCTGTGAATTCGCTGGCCTGGCTCATCGCGGCCGGACCGGAGTTCAGCCCGTCGGTGTCTTTGGAGGTTCGGCTGGGCCCTGACCTCAAGAGCACCGTGGTCGTCGAACTCGACACCTCGGGCGTCATCGACGTCGCCGCCGAACGCCGGCGCCTGGAAAAGGACCTGGCCGCCGCGCATAAGGAGCTGGCGGGCACCAACGCCAAACTTGACAACGACGCCTTCCTGGCGAAGGCGCCGTCGCACGTCGTCGACAATTACCGCGCCCGTCAACAGCGGGCTCGCGAGGAAGTGGACCGGATTACCAGCCGCCTGGCCGCGATGTGAACGCTCCCGACGTCGTTCCCACACCGGACGAAATTGCGTCGCTGTTGCAGGTTGAGCATCTGCTCGACCAGCGCTGGCCGGAAACCAAGATCGAGCCCAGCCTCACCCGGATCAGCGCGCTGATGGACATGCTCGGGTCACCGCAACACGCTTACCCCGCAATCCACATCGCCGGCACCAACGGCAAAACCTCGGTGGCGCGGATGGTCGACGCGTTGCTGACCGCGCTGCACCGGCGCACCGGACGCACTACCAGCCCGCATCTGCAGTCGGCGGTTGAGCGGATCGCGATCGACGGAAAACCGATCAGTCCGGCGCAGTATGTGGCCACCTACCGGGAGATCGAGCCATTCGTGCAGATGGTCGACCAGCAGTCGCAGTCGGCTGGTGGTCCGGCGATGAGCAAGTTCGAGGTTCTCACCGCGATGGCGTTCGCCGCGTTCGCCGATGCACCGATCGACGTGGCGGTGGTCGAGGTGGGTTTGGGCGGCCGGTGGGACGCGACCAACGTCATCAACGCCCCGGTCGCGGTCATCACACCGATCAGCGTCGACCACGTCGAGTACCTCGGTGACGACATTGCCGGCATCGCCGGTGAAAAGGCCGGGATCATTACCAGAGCCGACGACGATGCGGTGGAGACGGTGGCAGTCATCGCGCGTCAGATCCCGGAGGTCATGGAGGTGTTGTTGGCGCAGGCCGTACGGGCCGATGCGGCGGTCGCCCGAGAGGACAACGAATTTGCAGTGCTGGGCCGCCAGGTCGCGGTGGGTGGCCAGGTGTTGCAGCTGCAAGGCCTCGGCGGGGTGTATTCCGACATGTATCTCCCACTGCACGGTGAGCATCAAGCGCATAACGCGGTCACCGCGCTCGCGGCGGTCGAGGCGTTCTTCGGTGCCGGTGCGCAGCGCCAGCTCGACGTCGATGCGGTGCGGGCCGGATTCGCCGCCGTCACCAGCCCGGGCCGGTTGGAGCGTATGCGCAGCGCGCCGACGGTGTTCATCGACGCTGCGCACAATCCGGCCGGCGCGGCCGCACTGGCGCAGGCGCTGGCAGACGAGTTCGATTTCCGATTCCTGGTCGGCGTAGTCAGTGTGCTGGCCGACAAGGACGTCCGCGGCATCCTGGCCGCGCTGGAACCCGTGTTGTCTTCAGTGGTGATCACCCACAACGGATCGCCGCGGGCTCTGGACGTCGAGTCGCTGGCGATGATCGCCGAGGAGCGGTTCGGACCGGATCGGGTGATCACCGCCGAGAACTTGGGCGACGCCGTCGAGGCCGCCACCGCGCTCGTCGACGAGGCTGCCACTGACAGGAAAACCCACGCCGGGACCGGCATCGTAGTCACCGGCTCGGTGGTCACCGCCGGCGCCGCGCGCACCTTGTTTGGTCGTGATCCCGAGTGACCCAGCAACCGGGCAGCGGGGACCAGTCATCCATGCCGCCGGCTGACCCGTGGAAGAGCTTTCGCGGGGTGATGGCCGGCACGCTAATCCTGGAAGCGGTTGTGGTGTTGCTGGCGTTGCCGGTGGTTGGTGCGGTCGGCGGCGGGCTGAGCGCGGTTTCACTGACATATCTGATCGGTTTGGCGGTGATCTTGGTCCTGCTCGCCGGGCTGCAACGCCGATCGTGGGCCATCTGGGTGAATCTGGCCGTGCAGCTGGTGCCGATCGCCGGTTTCGCGGTGTATCCGGGGGTGGGGTTCATCGGCGTGCTCTTCGCCGCGGTGTGGGGGCTGATCGCCTACTTGGGTGCCGAGGTCCGGTGGCGGCAGAAACGTGGATTACTCCCGGGCCAGCTGGCACCTCCCGCTCGCGGGGGACGACCGCCGGACTGATCCCACCGGGCCGGCCGTCAGCCGGTGATTAGGTACGCTGTGCGCCGTGACACGCGCCGGCGACGATGCAGAGCGAGGCGATGAGGAGGAGCGGCGCTGATGCCTGAGCGGACTCTCTTGTTGATCAAACCCGACGGAATCGACCGACGGCTGGTCGGCGAGATCATCAGCCGCGTCGAGCGCAAGGGTCTCGTGATCGCGGCCCTGGAGCTCAGGGACGTCAGCGACGAGCTGGCCCGCCAGCATTATGCCGAGCACGAGGGCAAACCTTTCTTCGCGTCGCTGCTGGAGTTCATCACCTCTGGGCCGGTGGTGGCCGCGATCGTCGAAGGGCCGCGCGCTGTCACTGCCCTGCGGCAGATTGCCGGCGGTACCGATCCGGTGGAGAAGGCCGCGCCGGGCAGCATCCGCGGCGACTTCGGGCTGGAAACGCAGTTCAACCTGGTGCACGGGTCCGATTCGGTCGATTCGGCCCAGCGTGAGATCGCGCTCTGGTTCGACCGCTGACGACACCAGGCGGGTGGCCAGGGCACCTGCTCGACGCACTTAGTCGGCCTACGTCCGGCGGTGTGGGATACTGGGCAGCGGGTGAAAGTCGCCGCATCGGCGTCCGACGCCCGAATGAAGACTTAGACAAGCGCGACCACCGCACACCATGATGCGGCGCCGACTGTCCAGCCGTCATTCAAACCGGCGCCGAGTGGGTTCTTTGCGAGCCGCTCGGTGCGAGACCATTACAAGCCCGGGAGAAGTGACCCGGGCGTATAGCGAAGCCCTCGCGTGGCCGCGTCGACACGACGCGCCCGGGGGCTTGAGGAGATTACGTGGTAGACGGTGCCCCACCTTCAGACTTATCGAAAGATCCGACACCGCACGAGGACCTGCCGGACCGGCTAAGGGTCCACTCGCTGGCACGTGCACTGGGCACAACCAGCAGACGGGTGCTCGACGCGCTGGCGGAGCTTGACGGACGGATCCGCAGCGCGCATTCGAGCGTGAACCGCGGCGACGCGGTCCGGGTGCGCGATCTGCTGACCACCGATTCGGGCGAGCCCGTCGAGCCCGAGGAGCCGGAATCCCGGCTCATGCTAGAGACGACCGAGCGCGCCGAGTACCTGCCGTTGTTCGTCGCGCCGCAGCCGATCCATACGGACGAGGACAGCGACGACTCCGATGACTCCGACGATTTCGACGACAGCGACACCGACGAAGAACAAGCCGAGCGGCCGGCCGGCCGCCGGCGGCGCCGCGGGCGCCGGGGGCGTGGTCGCGGACGCGGTGAACAGGCCGGATCCGACAACCACGGCGGCGGCGAGGGCGAACGGGCGGATTCCGCCGGCGCCGAGTCGGCCGGATCCGACGACACTGACGACGACGAATCAGCAGACGCCGACACCGCCGAGGACGACAACGGTTCGCAGGAGTCCGGCAGCCGGCGCAGGCGTCGACGGCGACGCCGCAAGGCCGGCTCCGGCGACGACGGTGACGAGGGCTCTTCATCGGGGCGGTTGCCCGATGATCCACCCAACACTGTGGTCCACGAGCGGGCGCCGCGCGCCGCCGACAGATCCGACGGCCAAGCAAGCGACTCATCCAGCACCGAGATCCAGGGCATCGACGGCTCGACTCGGTTAGAGGCGAAGCGGCAGCGTCGTCGTGACGGGCGCGACGCGGGCAGGCGGCGCCCGCCGGTGCTCAGCGAAGCTGAGTTTCTGGCCCGGCGGGAGGCGGTCGAGCGAGTGATGGTGGTGCGCGACAGGGTCCGCACCGAGCCGCCGCATCAGGGCGCCCGCTACACCCAGATTGCGGTACTCGAGGACGGCATCGTCGTCGAGCACTTCGTCACCAGCGCGGCCTCTGCTTCCCTGGTGGGCAACATCTACCTGGGGATCGTGCAGAACGTGCTGCCGTCGATGGAGGCGGCGTTCGTCGACATCGGCCGGGGCCGCAACGGCGTACTGTACGCCGGCGAAGTGAATTGGGAAGCCGCCGGTCTGGGCGGGGCTAACCGCAAGATCGAGCAGGCCCTGAAACCCGGCGACTATGTCGTGGTGCAGGTCAGCAAAGACCCGGTAGGCCACAAGGGCGCCCGGCTCACCACGCAGGTGTCGCTGGCCGGCCGCTACCTGGTGTATGTGCCGGGCGCGTCGTCGACCGGGATCAGCCGCAAGCTTCCCGACACCGAGCGTCAGCGGCTGAAGGAGATCCTGCGTGAAGTGGTTCCCTCCGATGCCGGAGTGATCATCCGCACTGCGTCCGAGGGTGTAAAAGAAGACGACATCCGCGCTGACGTGACTCGCCTGCAGGGGCGCTGGAACCAGATTGAGGCCACCGCCGCGGAGACCAAGGAGAAGGCAGCCGGCGCCGCGGTGGCGCTCTATGAGGAACCCGACGTCTTGGTCAAGGTGATCCGCGACCTGTTCAACGAAGACTTCGCCCAGCTGATCGTCTCCGGCGACGAAGCCTGGGCCACAATCAATGAGTACGTGAATTCGGTTGCGCCCGAGCTAGTTTCGAAGCTGACCAAGTATGAAGTCGCCACCGGTCCGGACGGAGGGACCGGGCCTGACGTCTTTGCGGTGCACCGCATCGACGAGCAGCTGGCCAAGGCGATGGACCGCAAGGTATGGCTGCCTTCGGGCGGCACACTGGTGATCGACCGAACCGAGGCGATGACGGTCATCGACGTCAACACCGGCAAGTTCACCGGCTCCGGTGGCAACCTCGAGCAGACGGTCACCAAGAACAACCTCGAGGCGGCCGAGGAGATCGTGCGGCAGCTGCGGCTGCGGGACATTGGCGGCATCGTCGTCATCGACTTCATCGACATGGTGCTGGAGTCCAATCGTGACCTGGTGCTGCGCCGGCTCACCGAGGCGCTGGCCCGCGACCGCACCCGTCACCAGGTGTCCGAGGTGACATCGCTGGGCCTGGTGCAGCTGCCCCGCAAGCGGTTGGGCACCGGGCTGGTCGAAGCATTCTCGACTTCGTGCCCGCAGTGCAGCGGCCGCGGCATCATCCTGCACGTTGATCCGGTCGACTCGTCGGCGGCTAGCGGCCGCAAATCTGACTCGACCGGCCGCCGCGGCCGGCGCTCGAAGAAGAGTCGCTCCGACGAGCCCGTGGTCGCCAAGGTGCCCGCGCACGCCCCCGGCGAACATCCGATGTTCAAGGCGATGGCCGCGGCCAACGGCCGCCACGACGGCGAGCCCGGTGGGTCCGATGAGGAACTGGTTGATGCGTCGGCGAACCGGGCATCGCACGACGAGTCCGAGGCTGAGGCCGAAGAGCAGGTCGCTGATGAGGTCGCCGAAGATTTGGACGACAACGACGAGGACTTCGACGACAGCGACGACGACGAGGTCGACCTCGACGAAGATGAGGACCTCGGCGAAGACGAGGAACTCGACATCGACGACGATGACCTCGACGTCGACGACGACTCGGATGACGAAGACTCCGATGACGCCAAGAACACCGGCTCAGCAGATCGGGAGCGCGCTGCCGTCGCCGCCGAGTCGGCGTCTGCGCATCCGCGTCGGCGCCGCGCGGCGGTCCGGCCGGCGGGCCCGCCGACCCACGGAGACTGATGGCCCGCCTCCTCCTCAGACCGGTTCCCGGTCTGCATCGTCGCCAGGCGGTTTGACCCCGTAGTCGCTGGTCACGTACCCTTGACCAGTTGTCGCCTGGCCGCAATCGAGCTTTGCCGGCACATCCCCAGACCCACCACGCCGCACCGCCGCTAGCAGGCGCGTGACGCGTGACGCAAACGATAAGAAGAGGTAGATACCCACGATGGCGACCTACGCAATCGTCAAGACCGGCGGCAAGCAGTACAAGGTTGCTGTCGGCGACGTGGTCAAGGTCGAGAAACTCGACTCCGAGCCCGGCGCCAACGTATCGCTGCCCGTCGCCCTGGTTGTGGACGGTGCGAACGTCACCACCGACGCCGACGCGCTGGCCAAGGTGGCGGTGACCGGCGAGGTGCTCGAGCACATCAAGGGCCCCAAGATCCGGATCCACAAGTTCAAGAACAAGACCGGCTACCACAAGCGGCAGGGCCACCGTCAACAGCTGACGGTGCTGCGGGTCACCGGAATCAAGTAGCGGAGGCGAAGACATGGCACACAAGAAAGGCGCGTCCAGCTCGCGCAACGGTCGTGATTCCGCTGCGCAGCGGCTGGGCGTGAAGCGGTTCGGCGGTCAGATCGTCAAGGCCGGCGAGATTTTGGTGCGTCAGCGCGGCACGAAGTTCCACCCGGGTATCAACGTCGGCCGCGGGGGCGACGACACCCTGTTCGCCAAAGCAGCCGGTGCCGTCGAGTTCGGGGTCAAGCGCGGACGCAAGACCGTCAACATCGTGGCCGCCACGCGAGACTGAAGCGGGTCTGAGCGTCGCGAGTGTGCAACCAAACCCTGAATCCGCCCAGGCAGATTTCGTGGTAGCTGCACGCTCGGCGAGTGAGACGGGTGAGAGGAACCCCGATGCCTCGGTTTGTCGACCGCGTCGTCATCCACGCGCGGGCGGGCTCGGGCGGTAACGGCTGCGCCTCGATTCACCGGGAGAAATTCAAGCCGCTCGGCGGTCCTGACGGTGGCAACGGAGGTCGCGGCGGCAGCGTCGTGTTGGTCGTCGACCCGCAGGTGCACACGCTGCTGGACTTCCACTTCCGGCCCCATATTGTCGCTGCGTCCGGCAAGCAGGGCCGCGGCAGCAACCGCGACGGGCCCGCAGGGGCTGACCTGGAGGTCAAGGTGCCCGACGGCACGGTCGTGCTCGACGAAAACGGCCGGCTGCTCGCTGACTTGGTCGGCGCCGGCACCCGCTTCGAAGCCGCGGTGGGTGGCCGCGGCGGCCTGGGCAACGCCGCGCTGGCTTCGCGTGCGCGCAAGGCGCCGGGCTTCGCGCTGCTGGGCGAGAAGGGCCAGGCCCGAGACCTCACGCTCGAGCTCAAAACCGTTGCCGACGTCGGCCTGATCGGGTTTCCCTCGGCCGGAAAATCCTCTCTGGTGTCGGCGATTTCGGCGGCCAAGCCCAAGATCGCCGACTACCCGTTCACCGCGCTGGTGCCCAATCTCGGCGTGGTTTCGGCAGGGGAGCGCACATACACCGTCGCCGACGTACCCGGCCTGATCCCGGGCGCCTCACAAGGCCGCGGCCTGGGGCTGGACTTCCTGCGCCACATCGAGCGGTGCGCGGTGCTGGTTCACGTCGTCGATTGCGCCACCGCCGAGCCCGGCCGCGATCCGGTTTCCGACATCAACGCGCTGGAAGCCGAGCTCGCCGCTTACACGCCGACGCTGCAAGGAGATTCGGCGCTCAGCGACCTCGCCGAGCGGCCCAGGGCGGTGGTGCTCAACAAGATCGACGTGCCGGCGGCCCGCGAGCTCGCCGCGTTCGTCCGCGACGACATCGCCGAACGCGGCTGGCCCGTGTTCTGCGTCTCGACGGTCAGTCATGAAGGCTTGCAGCCGTTGGTGTTTGCGCTGGCGGACATGGTTTCCACGTATCACGCTGCGCAGCCGATAGTGGTGCCGCGACGGCCGGTGATCCGCCCGATACCAATCGACGAGTCCGGTTTCAGCGTGGAACCCGATCCGGAGCAGCCGGCCAGTTTCCTCGTGCGCGGCGCCCGGCCCGAACGCTGGATCGCTCAGACCGACTTCGACAACGACGAAGCCGTTGGCTACCTCGCGGACCGCTTGGCGCGCCTGGGTGTCGAAGACGAACTGCTGCGGCTGGGCGCGCAACCCGGTTGTGCGGTCACCATCGGCGACGTGACGTTCAATTGGGAGCCTCAGACACCCGCCGGTGGAGACGTCGCGATGTCCGGTCGCGGTACCGACGTGCGTCTGGAACGCACCGAGCGGGTCGGCGCCGCCGAACGCAAGGCGGCCCGCCGGCAACGCCGCGAGCACGGTGACCGCTCATGACGTGCCGGCGACGATGCTTAAGCGATGCGATGAGGAGGAGCGGCACCAGGTGAACAGCGCAGCGCGCGAGAGTATTCGGACCGCGCGACGGGTTGTGGTCAAGGTGGGCACCGCTGCGCTGACCACGCCGTCCGGAATGTTCGACGCCGGCAGTCTGGCCGGGCTTGCCGACGCGATCGAGGCCCGGATGAAGGCCGGCTCCGACGTGGTCATCGTGTCTTCGGGGGCGATCGCAGCCGGCATTGAGCCGCTCGGCTTGAACCGGCGGCCCGCCGATCTCGCTACTAAGCAGGCGGCGGCGAGTGTCGGGCAGGTGGCGCTGGTCAATGCGTGGAGCGCGGCGTTCGCTCGCTACCAACGCACGGTCGGGCAGGTGCTGCTGACCGCACACGACATTTCGATGCGGGTGCAGCACACCAACGCTCAGCGCACGCTGGACCGGCTACGGGCGCTGCGTGCGGTGCCGATCGTCAACGAGAACGACACGGTGGCCACCAACGAGATCCGGTTCGGCGACAATGACCGACTTTCAGCGTTGGTCGCACACCTGGTCGGAGCTGATGCTTTGGTGCTGCTCTCCGACATCGACGGGCTGTACGCCTCAGACCCGCGGAAAACGCGCGAAGGGGGCCGCGACAAAAGCGGGGCGCATTTCATTCCGGAGGTTTCCGGCCCCGCCGATCTCGACGGTGTGGTCGCCGGCCGGGGGAGCCATTTGGGAACCGGTGGAATGGCATCCAAGGTGTCGTCGGCGCTGCTGGCCGCCGACGCCGGTGTGCCGGTGCTGCTGGCCGCCGCCGCGGATGCCGCTGCGGCATTGGCGGACGCCTCGGTGGGCACGGTGTTCGCCGCACGGCCCGACCGGATGTCGGCACGCCGGTTCTGGGTCCGTTACGCCGCGGAATCCGCGGGCTCGCTCACCCTCGACGAGGGCGCGGTACGCGCAGTGCTGCGCCAGCGCCGCTCGCTG
Source organism: Mycobacterium sp. (assembly GCA_019246375.1). Lineage (GTDB taxonomy): Bacteria > Actinomycetota > Actinomycetes > Mycobacteriales > Mycobacteriaceae > Mycobacterium. The sequence continues at coordinate 10,915 of JAFAQO010000621.1, forward strand.
CTGCCCGCGGGTATCACCGCGCTATCGGGCCGCTTCTTCGGCGGTGACGTGGTCGAACTGCGCGGCCCGGATACTGTCGCGGTGGCCCGTGGTGTGGTCGCCTATGACGCGGCGGAACTCGCTGCCATGATGGGCCGGTCGACGTCAGAGCTGCCCGCAGAGTTGCGCCGGCCCGCGGTGCACGCCGACGACCTCGTCGCCTTGTGAAGTCGGGTAATTCAGCAGATGTTCTGTCGCTGAGAGAATGGGGTATCGGTAATCGATATGCCGACCCGAATCGTCATTGTTGGAGCCAGTGGCAACATCGGTACCGCCTTGCTGAAGCGGTTGGCCGCAGCGGGCGGCGACTATGAATTGCATGGCGTTGCCCGGCGCCGACCGCCGCCGGTCGGTGTTTATCAGGCCGCGTCCTGGCACCAACTTGATGTAGCAGAACAACAGGCGGTGACGCGCTTGCAGCGAGTGCTCACCGGCGCCGACTGCGTGGTCCATTTGGCCTGGGCATTTCAGCCGACCCGCAATACCCGCTACCTGGATGCGGTGGGTATCAACGGCAGCAAGGCCGTGCTTGCCGCTGCGCGAGCCGCCGGTGTGGGCCAGCTGGTGCACATGTCTTCGGTGGGCACCTACGCCGCGGGGCGCTACGGGCAACGCGTCGACGAATCGTGGTCCACCGCCGGTATCGCCACCTCACCGTATAGCCGGGCGAAATCTGCGGTGGAAGCTCTGCTCGACGACTACCAACGTGGCGATGGCGGCGAACTGGTGATCACCCGGATGCGGCCGGGATTCGTCATGCAACGCGACGCCGCCTCGGGACTGCGACGATACACACTTCCTGCCTACATCGACACGGCGTGGCTGCGGCTGCTGCCGGTGCTGCCGCTGGACCGGTCGCTGACGATACCGGTGGTCCACGCCGACGACGTGGCCGACGCTGTGGTCAGGTCGATCGAGCGTCGCGCGGGCGGGCCGTTCAATCTCAGCGCCGAGCCGCCGGTGCGCCGCGACGACGTCGCCCATGCCTTGGGCGCCAAGGCCATTCACCTTCCGTGGCCAATATTGCGGGTGCTGGTTCAGGCCAGTTGGCTGGCACGGCTGCAACCGATCGACCAAGGTTGGCTCGATCTCGCCTTCTCGGTTCCGCTGCTCGACACCCACCGCGCCCGCACGCAGCTCGACTGGACCCCGCAACACAACTCACTGGACGCCATTGCCGAACTCATCGACGGGTTCATCCACCACAGCGCGACGCCCAGCCCGGTCCTGGCCACCCGATCCTTCGTCAACAGCATCCGCCGCGACCTGTCGAATGGACCGATCACCACCCGGAAGGTGCCTTAGCGGCCGCCGGTCAGTGAGCCGAAAGTAGCTTCAAAACACGGCATGCCCTGCACGTTCTAGCGCAGTGCCAGCGGCGCCAGTTCGTCGGCGAGCAGCGTCAATAGTTCCGAGCAGCCGCCGTCGACCTTGACGGTGGCCAGGTCGTCGCCGCGGGTGGGTCCGCGGTTGACGATTGCGATCGGGATCCGAAGTGACGCCGCGTGGCGGACGAACCGGTAGCCGGAGAACACCGTCAGCGACGATCCGGCCACCAGCAGTGCCCCGGCATCATCGACTAACGAATATCCCTGGGCGACAAGGTCTTTAGGCACATTTTCGCCGAAGTAGACGATGTCGGGCTTGAGCATACCGCCGCATGACGGACAGTCGAGGTAGCGAAATCGGGTGGTATCGGTGACGACGGCATCGGCGTCGGGCGCCACCGCCAATCCCCCGACGGCCTCCGCCCGTTGCAGGAAACCCGGGTTCAGTGCCTCCAGCTTTTCGGCCAGCGCCGCGCGGCTGATCGTGTGTCCGCAACTCAGGCACACCACCTGTGCGTAGCTGCCGTGCAGGTTGACCACGGTCGC